>DATKEE010000202.1:0-18044 GCA_035544555.1 Candidatus Methylomirabilota bacterium | reverse complement strand
AGCGCGCTGGAGTTCGCCCGGATCGCGAGGAGCCACGATTTTCACAACTTCAAGTTCTCGATGAAGTCGAGCAATCCGAAAGTGATGATCGAATGCTACCGCCTGCTGGTGGCGCGGCTGGATGAGCTGGGGCCGGACTGGAATTATCCGATCCACCTGGGCGTGACCGAGGCGGGGGAGGGCGAGGACGGCCGGATCAAGAGCGCGATCGGCATCGGATCGTTGTTGTGCGACGGGCTGGGGGACACGATCCGCGTTTCGCTGACGGAGGATTCGCCGCGCGAGATCGAGGTGTGCAAGGATTTACTGGAGCAGATTCCGGCGTTGACGAACCGGACCGCGCGGGTCGATGAGCTGCCGCCGGCCTATGATCCATTTGATTTCAAACGCCGCGTGACGCCGGCCATCTCGCTGGGGGAGGGTATTCAGTGCGGCGGCGAGGAGCAGATTCGCGTGGTGGTGACGCGCGCCGCCTGGGAGAAGCTGGCGCCCCGGATCCGTCCGAAGGACGACGTGAAGCCCGAGGCGGTTTACGAGGATCTGAGCGTCCTGGAAGTGGATCCGACGGCGGACTTCGAGGTGAACTGCGACACGCAGTTGGTGACCGTGAAGGATGGGTTGAAACTTCCGGCGATCACGGCGTTCCGCCTGCTGGCGGCGCGGTTAAAGCGGCTGGGTCGGAGCAATCCCATTCTGTTGAAGGACTGCTTGGAATTCGGGGAGTCACCGCTGGAGCCGAAGATCGCGTTGTTGCGGGCGTCGGTGGTGATCGGGTCGCTGCTGGCGGACGGGATGGGCGATGCGATTCTGGTGCGTGGCGAGAGCGGGGCGGGGCAGTCGTTGCGGCTGGCGTATAACATTTTGCAGGCGGCGGGTTGCCGGACGTTCAAGACGGATTATGTGGCGTGTCCGTCGTGCGGGCGGACGTTGTTCAATCTGCAGACGGTGACGGCGCGCATCAAGGAGCGGACGCGGCATTTGAAGGGCGTGAAGCTCGCGGTGATGGGATGCATTGTGAACGGGCCGGGGGAGATGGCGGACGCGGATTTCGGTTACGTGGGCGGGGCGCCGGGAAAGATCAATCTGTATGTCGGGAGGAAGGCGGTGAAGTTCAACATTCCAGAGGCGGAGGCGGTGGAGCGGCTGGTGGACTTGATTCGTGAGCACGGGAAGTGGATCGAGCCGGAGGAGTCGGAGGAACTGGTGGAAACCAAGGGGTAGAGGCGGGAGGCGGGATGGGACTGATGGGACGAATAGGACCAATGGAATTCGTTCAGCGATGGGGGGTGTGGTCGAGGCGATCCTTGAGTTCGATGGGATGGCCGTTGACCTGGTTGTTGGCCTTGAGGGTGCGTTCCACGAGCTGCTTGTAAGTGGCAAGGGCGAGGAGGGGCCAGCTATTCCGGTACATGTCGTACTTCAGGTAGAAGACCCGCGGGAAGCCGGTGCCGGTGGTTTCGTGTTCCGTCCAGGTACCGTCCGGGTTCTGCGTGCTCAGGAGGTATTCGACTCCGCGGACGATGGCGGGTCGTGAGGGATCATCGAAGGCGCAGAGGCCCATGAGTGCCCAGGCGGTCTGGGAGGGGGTGGCGGGGCCGCGGCCCTTGAAGACGGGGTCCTCGTAGGTGTTGCAACGTTCCCCCCAGCCTCCGTCGTCGTGCTGGACGCTTTCAAGCCAGTCGCGGGCGCGGAGCAACCAGGGTTGTTGCATGTCGTGGTTCAGGGCGCGGACACCGCGGAGGACCTGCCAGGTTCCGTAGATGTAATTGACACCCCAGCGGCCGTACCAGGAGCCGTCGGATTCCTGGTTGTCGCGGAGGAACTGGAGGGCCTTTTGGACCTGGGGATGGTCTTTCGAGTAACCTTCGTAGCCGAGCAGTTCGAGGATGCGCGCGGTGATGTCGGCGCATTCCGGATCGAGCATGGCGTTGTGATCGGCGAAGGGGACTTTTTCGAGGATGCCCTTGGTGCAGTCCTTGTCGAAGGCGGCCCAACCGCCGTCGCGGCACTGGAAGGTGAGCATCCACTTCAAGCCTCGTTCGAAGCATTCGTCGCGTTTGCGGCGATCCTCGGTGGGAATCTGGCGCAACGCGAGGAGGACCATCGCGGTGTCATCGACGTCCGGGTTCCATTGGTTTTCGAATTCGAAGACCCAGCCGCTGGGTTCGACGTCGGCGGGGTTTTTGTACTGCCAGTCGCCGCGGAGGCGGATTTCCTTGGACATGAGCCAGTCGCAGGCGCGTTTGAGGAGGGGATGATCGTCGGGGACGCCGGCTTCGCGGAGGGCGATGGAGATGATGGCGGTGTCCCAGACGGGGGAGAGGCAGGGTTCGATGCGGACGGAGTCGGGGGTTTCGTGTTCGAGGTTTTTGAGTTCCTGTTCGGCGCGGAGGACCTGGGGGTGGTGATCGGGGTAGCCTAGGGCCTTCAGGGCGATGAGGGAGTTGAGCATCGCGGGGAAGATGGCGGCGAGGCCGTTGGAGCCTTCGAAGCGTTCGAGCATCCACTGTTCGGCCTTTTTGAGGGCGCGTTTGCGGAAGGGGCGGAGGCGGTTATTCTCGACGAATTTATGGAGCTTGTCGAGCCAGAGGAAGAAATTGCGCCACGTGAAGTGTTCGAGGTCGGGGACGAGGGCGAGGGCGCGTTCGTGGTAGCCCTCGGGGTGGAGTTCATCGAGGTTGATGTCGGCGGGGCGGCGGGTGGGTTTGAAGTGATTGATGATGGAGAGGGGGACGAGCATGGAGCGGCTCCAGGAACTCATTTCGTGGAAGTTCACATGGAACCATTTTCCGATGAGGATGATTTCGCAGGGGATGGTGGGGACGTGATCCCATGGGAAGAGGCCGAGGAGCGCGAGGTAAAGCTTGGAGAAGGTGTTCATGCGCGGGACGCCGCCGAGGCTGAGGGCGACGGCGCGGGCGCGGAGCATGCGGGGGTCGGTGGCGGGGATGCCGGCGAGTTTGAGGGCGAGGTAGGCCTTGATGGTTGCGTTCACCTCGGGCGGGCCGCCGTGATAGATGTTCCAGCCGCCCTCGGGGAGCTGCTTCGAGAAGATGTGATGGACGGCCTTGCGCTGCCACTCCGGATCCACCTTGCCGTCCCAATGGTGATAGGCCAGCTTGTCCGCCACCAGGGTGGCGTCCACGATCAGTTCACCGATCCAATAGCCTTCGGGTTTTTGAGCGCCGAGCAGGAATTCGCGGGATCGTTGCAGAACGGAGTTCAGCCGTTCCATATGAGATGGAATGGCCGGGCCCGTATCGGGTGTGAATGGAGGATTGAGCCGGTTGCCCCGGCTGATTTTCACGGACACGCGGGATACTCTGCGAACCGGCCGGAAAGGTGTAAAGCACTTTGTAAACGGAACGGGACTCCGGCATGGGGGACCGGTGGCGGGCCTGTGATCGGGGACCAATTTGGACCGGACAAACGGGGCCGGGGATGGTTGACTGCGCGGGTGCAGAGGGATTTGTTTGTTCGTGCTGGGACGCCGCCGGCACCTCGGACCGAAGGGTTGAGGGTGGGCGGCGGAGAACTGCGCGTGACCTACGCGCGTCATCCGCGGGCCCGGCGATATGTATTGCGCGTGCGGCCTGACGGGGCGGTGCGGGTGACGATTCCGCGTGGGGGTTCGCGCCGGGAGGCGGAGGCGTTTGTGGGGCGGAGTCTGGAATGGATTGAGGAGCAATTGCGGAAGCCCCGGTCCGAACCGGCGAAGCCGGCGGTGTGGGGAATTGGGAAGGAAATTCTGTTTCGCGGGGAACAGGCGCGGCTGGAGTCCGGAGGAGACGCGGGCGCGGGGTGGATTGGACTGGGAAGCGAGCGGATCCGGGCGCGGGACGGGGAGCAGGATCTGCGACCGGCGGTGGAGAGGCATTTGCGACGGCTCGCGGAGCGGGAATTGGTGTCGCGGACGTTGGAACTGGCGGGCCGGTACGGGGTGGCGGTGGGGCGGGTCAGTGTGCGCAATCAGCGGTCGCGGTGGGGGTCCTGTTCGTTTCGCGGGACGATTTCGCTGAACTGGCGGCTGGTGCAGGTGCCGCCGTCGGTGAGGGATTATATCATTCTGCACGAGCTGATGCATTTGCGGGAGATGAACCATTCGGCGCGGTTTTGGGCGCTGGTGGAATTGGTGTGTCCGGAATTCCGCGAGGCGGAGCGTTGGTTGAGGAGGCATTCGAGTTTGTTGAGGTGACAGGGGACGGCGGGGGGCGATGGCAGATTTGAGATTTGAGATTTGAGATTTGAGATTTCAAATTCCGGGCAGATGGCAAAGTGGGGATTGAAATGCGTTGAGGGAAGCGGGAGGCTGGCGAAGCAAGATGTCGATGGCCATTGAGACCTCGGGACTGACGCGCCTGTTTGGAAAGGTGTGCGCGGTCGAGCATCTGGACCTGAGGGTTGAGGGCGGGCGGTTTTACGGATTTCTGGGCCCGAATGGAGCGGGCAAATCGACGACGATCAAGATGTTGACCGGACTGCTGGCGCCGACGTCGGGGACGATCCGCGTGTTGGGCCGGGACATGACGGTGGCGGGGGAGGCGTTGGAGGTGAAGCGGCGCATCGGGGTGGTGCCGGAGAACCTGAGCCTGTTCGACAATCTGACTGGGCGCGAGTATCTGATTTTTGTGGGGCGGATGTACGGGTTGGATCGAGGGACGGTTCGCGAGCGGGTGGAGGAGCTGCTTTCGACGATGGATCTGTTGGGGCAGGAGAAGAAGCTGACCCTGGAGTATTCGCATGGGATGAAGAAGAAGCTGGCGCTGGCGGGGGCATTGATTCCGGATCCGGAGCTGTTGTTCCTGGACGAGCCATTCGAGGGGGTGGACGCGGTGGCGTCGCGGGTATTGCGGGATCTGCTGAAGCGGTGCGTGCAGCGGGGGGCGACGGTGTTCCTGACGTCGCACGTGCTGGAGATCGTGGAGAAGCTTTGCACGGACGTGGGGATCATCGCGCGGGGACGGCTGGTGATGCAGGAGTCGATGGAGGAGATCCGGAGGATGGGGACGCTGGAGGACCGGTTTCTGGAGGCGGTGGGGGGTGGCGAGGCCGGGGAGTCGCAAAAGCTGAGCTGGCTGGAAGGTTGAACATGAACCGCCACCCGATCCGGACGATTCTGTGGTTGCGCTGGCGGTTGTCGCGCAATCAGTGGAGCCGGGGATCCGTTTTCAGCGCGCTGGCCGGAATGTTGTTTCTGATCGGGGGCGGCGTGCTGGCGGCCGCCTGCGCGGTGGGCGGATTTCTGGGCGGGATGTTCTTGCCGGCGGAAGCGCCCGGGTGGGTGGTGATGTTGATCTGGGACGGGGTCATCGCGGGTTTTCTCCTGTTCTGGCTGGTGGGTCTGGTGACGGAGGTGCAGAGATCGGCATCGGTGGACGTGGGAAAGCTTCTGCATCTGCCGGTATCGTTGCGGGACATTTTTCTGACCAATTACGTGGCCTCGCACGTGACGCCGGCGATTGTGATTCTGTTGCCGGGGATGCTGGGGCTCGCGTTCGGGATGATGGTGAGCCGGGGTCCATGGATGGGGTTGTTGATTCCGCTGATCGCGTGCTTTGTCTTTCCGGTGACGGCGTGGACGGCTTGTTTGAGGGGGTGGTTGCTGTCGTTGATGATCAACCCGCGCCGGCGACGGGCGATTGTTCTTGGATTGACGGTGGGGATCATTCTGGTGGTGCAACTGCCGAACCTCTATTTCAACATTCTCCGGCCGCAGGACCGCCAGCGGCCAGGGGTGGAGAGTCCAGCGAGGGACGGGGAGCCCGGGACCCGGCGGGAGCCGGGGGAGTTCTTCGACTCGGCGCCGGTGACCTTGTTGCATCGGGCGGTGCCGCCGTTGTGGTTGTCGGCCGGGGCGGCGGGGCTGGCGAATGGCAATCCGTGGCCGGCGTTGCTGGGGATGGGAGGCGGGATGTTGTTGGGCGGGCTGGGACTGCGGCGGGCGTATCGCGGTGCGCGGCGGTTTCATCTGGGCATTGCGCCGGGAGTAAGCCGCGGCCCGGAGCGGGTGGAGGCGGGGCGTGAACGGCGGGGCGGGCGGCTGGTGGAGTGGAGTGTGCCGGGAATCCCGGCGGAGGCGTCGGCGATGACGTTCGCGTTTCTGCGTTCGATGCTGCGGGCGCCGGAGATCAAGTTTGCGTTGTTCATGCCGGCGGTGATGGGGGTGGTGATGGGGGGCATATTCCTGAGCCGGTCGGGAGGGCGGGTCGAGGCGCTGACGCCTTTTCTGCCGTCGCTGGGCGTCCTGTGGGTGTTGTTCGGGATGGTGCAGCTCTGCTCGAATCATTTCGGTTTCGACCGGGAGGGTTTTCGCGCGCTGGTGCTGCTGCCCGCGAGGCGGCGCGATGTGTTCCTGGCGAAGAATCTCGCGCTGCTGCCGATGGTGTCGGGAATGGGGCTGGTGCTGCTGGGGGTGATGGCGGTGGCGACGGGGCTGGAACCCTGGCTGGTGGTGGCGGGGGCGTTGGAGATGGTGGCGGCGTTTCTGGCGATCAGTCTTGCGGGAAATGTGACGTCCATTGTCTGTCCGTATCGGATCGGGGCGGGAACGCTGAAGGCAACCAAGATGCCGGCGCAGACCAAGCTTTGGCTGTTCGTCCTGCACTTGTTGTTTCCGTTGGTGATGATTCCGCTGATGATGCCGACGGGCCTGCAGCTTCTGGCCGGCCGGTTGTGGGGTTGGCCGGAACCGCTGGTGCGGCTGGGTGCGGACGCGGTGTTGCTGGCGCTGGCGCTGGGGGTTTACTGGCTGTCGCTGCGCGGGATGGGGGAATGGTTGCAGCGACGCGAGCAGGCGATCCTGCAAGTGGTGACCCAGGAGGTGGAGTGAAGTTTCGATCCGGGCGGCAGTTGCCGGGTTTCCTTGAGGCGGGACCGGGTTATTCCGGGCGTTTCACCTGGAGGAGGCGGCGGAGTTCCGCTTCGATTTCCCCGGGGGGAAGGCCGCTGGAGGCGGTGAGGGCCGCGGCCAGTCCGCTCACGTTGGCGGTGGAGACGGAGGTGCCGCGAATGTAATAGGAGCGGCCGGCGAGATGGACGATCGCGAGGTCCGGGGCGGCCACATCGACGAAGTCGCCGCTGTTGGCGTAGGAACGGATGTTGCCCTGGGGATCGCCCGCGGTCACGGCGATGACCTCGGGGAAGGAGGCCGGAATGGTGGGCGTTGTGCCCGGCGTGTTCCCGGCGGCGCCGAAAAACATGGCGCCCTGCGCGTGGCTGTCGGCGATCAGGGTCTGAAGCACGGAACTGCTGCCGCTGGCACCGAGGCTGAGGTTGATGAGGGTGGCGCCACCTTCCAGCGCCATGTGGATGCCGCGGGCAATATCGAAGGTGGTCGAGTGTCCGCCATCCCCGAATACATTTACGGAGAGTATCCGGACGGGGGTGGATTCGCCGCCGCTTGAGGAAATTTCCACACTTCGAAGGAGGGTCTCAAACATCGATGTGCCGTGCAGCAGACGATCCGGCTCGGTGAGGCCGCCTTCCACAACGGAGAGGGAGTCCAGGAGGAAATCGTCCCAGGGCGGACCCAGCGATTGCACGGCGGTGTCCACCAGGCCGACGATGACGCGGTCCGAATCGCCGACCACTTTTGGTTTGAGGGAAAAGGGAGGCGCAGCGCCGAAGGCGGCCGGTTGCGCGGCCGGCGGTGTGGGAACGACGAGGTTGAACTCCACCGAACGGACGTCCGGGTCGTCGCGAAGGGCGTCCATTGCCGAGCGGGCGGAGGCCTCGTCTTCAAAGGCGAGCCGGTAAATGCCAAGCTCGTCGATGCGTCCGGTGATCTTCGCGCCCAGCCGCCGCGCCAGTTCCTCGACATTGGTGCCGGGTTTGACCGCGATCACCAATTCATTGGATATGATTCCGGACTTCTCCGGGAGCGGTTCTTCAGGGGACGGAGCTTCGACACGTTGGGTGGCCCGGCTGCGGCTGGTCTGGAAAACGTAGAGCCGGGCAGGGCCTTCCGATTGGGGGACGACGGCAAAATTCAAGGGGCCGAGCAGGGATCGCAATGCATCGCCGGTTGTGAAGTCGTCGAACCTGGTGGACACCGTATGTTCGGTGCCGGGTTCGAGGAAAATCTCCCAGCCCGTGTGGGCGGTCACGCGCTCGAGCAGTTGTTCGAGGTTCCATCCCGTGATGTCCGCGCGCACACGGCCGTTCCGGGCGTCCCAATCCAGCACGTCCGCCGCGGATGCGCCGAGGGCGGCGGTGGTGAGAAGAAAGAAAATCGCGAACCGCAAGGCGGCGGGGCGGGCCCATGAGAAGAGACGATTCACGAGCCGCCACTGTAGCGCAGGGAGCGGGGAATGGCGAATGAAACTGTCCGGCAAGGCGCGGGAATCCATGCGATGGCTCAGCCCGCGTCCTCCTCGCTTTGGCGCGTCTGCACCAGATCCTTTTCCGCAAGGACCCAGTCCTTGAGCGTGAGCGGATGATCGGGGAGTTTGTCGCGGTAGAGTTCGAAGGCGTGCTGTCGGACCATCCCCTTGGTGATGCCGGGGGTGAACGGTTCGGGCTGTTCCGCGGGTTGATTGCTTTCTTTGCTCATAGATCAGTTTTCTGGATCCGGGGTTTGAGTGTGCAGGATGCATCATCTTTAACCGACCTGCCGGAAGTTTTCAACCGGGTGGCGCCTGCCTGAATTGGATTCATCGATGAATGTGTGGCGCTCATTATTGGAACTTCGCTTGGACATCCCCGGCCCCGGCGCCTATAAAGCCGAAGCCATTTCGTCATGTCCGAATACCTTCCCAGCCTGACCCTCATCCTGATCCTCGGAATCGGCGCGCAATGGCTTGCGTGGCGGCTCCGACTGCCGAGCATCCTGCTGCTGCTGCTGGCCGGTTTCGTTGCCGGCCCGGTGTCGGGATGGATTGATCCGGACGCGCTGCTCGGAGAATGGCTCATGCCGCTGGTGTCGGTGTCGGTGGCATTGATCCTCTTCGAGGGCGGGTTGACGTTGAAATTTGCCGAGTTACGCATCGTCGGCCGCGTGGTCCGCAACCTGATCAGCATCGGGGCCGGAGTGACGTGGGCAGTGACCACCCTGGCGGCGCGGTTTCTGTTCGGATGGGAGTGGAATCTGTCGATCCTGCTGGGAGCGATCCTGGTGGTGACAGGGCCGACGGTGATCATGCCGCTGTTGCGACACGTGCAACCCGGCCGGCAGGTGGGATCCACGCTGAAGTGGGAGGGCATCGTGATTGATCCCATCGGCGCGTTGCTGGCGCTGTTGGTGTATGAAGCGATTCTGGTGCAGGAACTCCAGGAGGTGCCGGCGCTTGCGGTGGTGGGCTTTCTGAAGACCATACTGGTGGGGGGCGTGTTGGGCGCCCTGGGCGCCCTCGTGCTGGTGTTTCTGTTCAAACAACACCTGGTGCCGGACTTTCTCCAGAATCCGGTTTCGTTGATGTTGGTGGTCGGAGTGTTTACCGTGTCCAACCTGCTGCAGCATGAGTCCGGGCTGCTGACGGTGACGTTGATGGGAATAGCGCTGGCCAATCAGAAGCGGGTGGCCATCCGGCACATCGTGGAGTTCAAGGAGAACCTGAGGGTGTTGCTGATCTCCGCCCTGTTTGTCCTTCTGGCCGCCCGGTTGAATTTTGCCGACTTCGAGGAGTTGAATCCGGTCCGCAGTGCCGTCTTTCTGGCGGTGCTTCTGTTTGTTGCGCGCCCGCTCTCCGTGGCATTTTCCACGTGGAATACCCAGCTCACGCGCAATGAAAAGCTCTTCCTGGCCTGGATGGCTCCCCGCGGCATCGTCGCCGCGGCCGTGGCGTCCATCTTTGCGTTGCGGCTTTCCGAGCAGGGTCACCCTCAGGCTGCCGATCTGGTGCCGGTCACGTTTTTGACCATCGTGGGCACGGTGGCCATTTATGGATTGACCGCCTCGCCCCTGGCGCGGTGGCTCGGGATTTCAAAACCGAATCCCCAGGGAGTATTGATCGTGGGGGCGAATCCAGTCGGCCGCGCCCTCGGGTTGGCCCTTCAGAACGAGGGGGTCCAGGTGCTGTTGGCGGACACGAACCGCGAGAACATTCACGCGGCGCGTCTCCAGGGGTTGCCCACTTACTTTGGAAGCATGCTGGCCGAACGCACTCGCGAGGACCTGGACCTGGCGGGGATTGGGCGGTTGATGGCCCTGACTCCGAACCAGGAGGTGAACGCGCTTACGGCATTGCATTTCATTGAATTCTTCGGGCGCGCGCAGGTCTATCAACTTCCGGGCAAGGAGCCGCGTGAACGTCCCCAGGAATCCCTGTCCCAGGAATTGCGCGGACGCCTGCTGTTCACCCCCGATCTGACCTATGGCGAGCTTCTGAAGCGAATCGAGTCGGGCGCCGTCGTGAAGAAGACGAGTCTCACCGGGGAATTCTCGTTCGAGGACTTCAAGGCTCATCATGGCGCGAATGCCATCCCGCTCTTCGTGATCCTGGAGAACGGCGTCGTGCAGTTTTCGACGGCGGAGAATCCGCCCCGCCCGCAGGCCGGCCGGGCGCTGATCAGTCTGGTCGATTCCAAACCGGCGGACCCGAGGCCGGAGGGTCCATCCGAAAAGTCTCCTACCGACGGAACCCGGGGATCCGCGGATTCCCCTGCAAAAAGTGACTAGAGCAGGAACCGAATGGCGGTATATTGTCGCGGTCATTGGGTTTAAGGGGGACTTACCCCGGCCGTTTGATCCAGTCATCACGCAAGATGAATGACGAATTCAAGCAGGAAGAAAGATTATGAAAAGAAACGCATTAAGCACCGACAGGCTGGTAAGGGATCTGAAAGTGGTCGTTGAAGATGGCGAGGAACTGCTCCGCGCCACGGCCGGCGAGGTCGGCGAGCGGGCCCGGCAGGCGCGGGATCGGTTGAGCGCCAGTCTGGAGGAGGCCCGCCACACGGTGGAGGACAAGGCGGTCGCCGGAGCGAAGGCAACCGACCAGGCGATTCGCGAACACCCTTATGAATCGCTGGGAATCGCCTTTGGCTTCGGGGTCCTGATTGGCGTCCTGATTATTCGCCGGTGATCCGGTGAACTCGCGGAAACCACCCTTCCATTACCCGCGGCCCGTCCGCACGGGGCGGGCCGCAGGTCAACGGTGATTCTCGTTCTCGTGCCAGCAGATGCCGAAGAACATCAATAGCGCGAGCAGGACAAGCCAGTCGGTGTATGGATGAACGAGTGTGGCCAGCAATCCCAACCCCTCCGTGCTGACACCACCTGCCGCGACATCGCCGGATACGGCGGATTCAGCCCCGATCAGTGTCCCGGTGGTACCGAGGATTGCGGCCCACACCAGGATCCTGCCGAACATCGCTTTCAATGGATTTGTCTTCATGGGAACTCCTCCAATCCTTCCAGCCGCGCTGTTCGCCGGTCCGTCCTCATGGAAAGCCGGTGAACTCTGACGCGGGATGGAAGTGTCTGTCATGAGTGGAGAGTAGCCGCTGGGCTGTGTCGGTAAATGGAACCAAAGAGCCACTGATGCGTTCCAACTTCCGCTGTCCGGGTCGCCGGATGGAAGCGCCGGATCCGGTCGCGCGTTACTTGATTCCGATGACCATCGAATCCGCTCCCGCCAGGGACTCGACGCATGTTTCACGGAATCCCGCCTCCTCCATCCATGCGCGGTAATCCTCGGCCGCGCAATCGAACTTCCCGGTCGTCCGGGGGCGGGGTGTCATGCCGATCAGGAGGGCGAAGGCGTTCCGGTGGCGGTCCTCCTCGAGCAACGCCTCCCGCACCACGAGCGAGCCGCCCTCCGGCAATGCCGCGTGGGACTTCGCGATCAGTTGCCTCCTTTTCTCCAGGTTCCACTCCCGCAGAATGTGACCCATCGTGATCACATCCGCCGGGGGCAGGGGATCCTTGAAAAAATCACCGGCGATGAATCGGGTGCGGTCGCTGACACCGTGTGTCCTCACGTAGGCCTCGAAAAACGGACGGCAGGCGGGCAGGTCGAATCCGGCGCAGCTTAGATGCGGATGGGCGCGCGCAATCTCCACCGGCAGGGCTCCCTCCGCGGTCCCGACGTCGAGCAGCGTCCGGTAACCTTCCCACGGAAACTTGGTGGCCATGGCCCGGATCCCCGGCAGGCTGCGCGCGCTCACGGCCCGGAGGAAGTCCCGAAGCCGGTCGCGGTTCGAATGGATCTCGTTGAAGCCATCATGGGAGGACGGATTCATGGTTGCGTCCACAGGGGATGAGTGAGTTGCCGTGTCAGAATTGGCCCCCCCCGGACCGGCGCTTGACGGCGAACGATTGCCGGGGAGAATGCCGCACCATGGTGAAACCGTACGGCCAGCCGACTCGACCGACTGCCCTGTCTCTCGCGAGGCGGGAGGGCATGGTCACGGGCAATCAAACGCGCCTGTTTGGGCATGCCGTGAAGCTAAGGGCGTCACCCCGTTCCGGGAATGGAACCATCGGTCCATGTGCCGCCCTGATCTCCATGCCCCTGTCGGCGCTGCCCGCCTCGATTCCCTTTCCCGATTCCTACTCCGCGGTTGCGTCCGCCATCCCGCAGATCATCGGACCCTGGCCGGTCCTGGCCGGACTGCCGTGTCTTTTCCTGCTGATTGCGGTTCTCTGGATGCAACGGCGTTACCGGCGGCTGCATCAATCCCTCGAAGGCCGCATCGCCCGACGCACCGCCCAACTCCGCGCCAGCGAGGAACGCGCCCGGATTCTGGTCGATCACGCCCCCGAAGCCATTGTGGTGCTGGACGGGGAAACCGGACGATTCATCGAAGCGAACGAAAATGCGGCCCGACTTTACGGCTTGGAACTGGAGGAATTGCTCCGCCTGGGCCCGGGGGACCTCAGCCCCGAACGCCAGCCGGATGGCACCCTGTCCGCCGAGGCGGCCCGCGGTCGGATTCAGGAGGCGTTGAAGGGCCGGGCTCCGGTGTTTGAATGGACGCACCGCCACTCCAGCGGCCGTCTCATTCCGTGCGAGATTCGTCTCGTCTGCCTCCCGTCCCAGGACCGCCGGCTGGTGCGCGGCAGCGTCATCGACAACACGGACCGTCGCCGTCGCGAGGCCGTTCAAAGCGCTCTTTACCAGATTTCCGAGGCCATCCACACGACGGAGAACCTCGAGAGCCTGTATCAACGCATCCACACCATCATCAGGGGATTGATGGCGGCGGATAATTTCTACATCGCCCTCTACGATTCAGTCACTCATCTGATCACCTTTCCCTACCATTGCGATGAAACCGAACGGATCCCCGATCCCAGGGAACCCGGTCCGAATCTTACCGACTACGTGATCGAGACCGGCCGGCCATTGCTGGCTGATCGGGAGATGATGCTCCGTCGCAAGCCCCTCAATGATCCGGTCGCGGAGGGCTCGCCCGGCCGATACGTGACGCTGGAAGCTCCCGCCGCGATCTGGCTGGGCGTGCCGCTCATCGTGCGCGGCCGCACCATCGGCGCCATGGCCGTGCAGGATTACCGCAACGCGGCCGCCTACGGGGAGGAGGAGAAACAGATCCTCAATTTTGTCGCCGAGCAAACCGCCCTCGCCATCGAGCGCAAGCGCGCGCAGCAGAGTCTCCTCCGCCGCAATGCCCAGATTCGACGCCATCGCAACGTCCTGCTCGAACTCGCCCAGTTGGACAAGTCCGATTTCCAGTCCACGCTTCAGCGCATCTGCGAACTCAGCGCGCTCACCCTCGACGTCGCCCGGGTCAGCTACTGGTCCCTCCGCGACGGCCACTCCGCAATCTTCTGTGAACTCCTCTTCCTGCGGGACTCCGGCCAGGCCGATGCCGCCTTCAAAGGCACCACCCTTCACGCCTCCGACTGTCCCGATTATTTTCGGGCCGTCGTCACCAAACGTCCCATCGTCGCCGGTCAGGCCCGACATCACCCCGCCACCAGCGCCTTGGCCGAGGGCTACCTCAAGCCCCTGGGGATCACCTCCATGCTCGACGCCCCCGTCTGGATCCACGGCCAGTTGCTCGGCGTCCTTTGCCACGAACACATCGGGCTTCCCCGTGAATGGACGGTCGAGGAAATCGATTTCGCCTCCTCGCTCGCCACCATGATCTCCCTCGCGTCCGAGGCCGCCGAACGCGCCCGCTCAGAGGCCGCTCTCCGCGAGTCCGAGGAAAAGCACCGCGCCTTGTTCGAGGCCACCAGCCAGGGCGTCCTGCTGCATGACGAACACCGGTTCCTCGAGGTTAACCCCGCCGCGGTCCGCATCCTCGGTTTCGACCGGGCGGAGGACATTCTCGGCAAACATCCGTCCGACACTTCCGCTCCGATCCAGCCCAATGGTGAACCGGCCGGCATCCTGTCCCGAAAATACATGGAGGAGTGCCTCACCAAAGGCAGCGCCCGCTTCGAATGGCTCACCCGCAACCCGCGCGGCGAGGACGTGCCCATCGAGGTCCTCCTCACCCGCATCCCCATGGGCGGACGCCATCTCATTCAGGCCGTCATCCACGACATCACGGAACGCAAGCAGACCGAGACCGAACTCATCAAGGCCCTTGCCCGCGAAAAGGAACTCAGCCAGCTCAAAAGCAATTTTGTCTCGATGGTCTCCCACGAGTTCCGAACCCCGCTCGGCATCATCATGTCGTCCGCCGACATTCTTCAAACCCACCACGACGAGCTGGATCCGTCCGAACGCCGCGATCAACTCGACTCCATTCACAAGAACATCCGGCGCATGGCCGCGTTGATGGAGGAGGTCCTCTTCCTCGGCCAGGTCGAGGCCGGCAAACTCGAGTTCAAACCCGTCCCCATCGACCTTCGCGCGTTCAGTTCCCGCCTCGTGGACGAGATCAATACCGCCACTCATCGCCGGTGCCCCATCGAGTTCTCCCCCGAAAACCTGCCCGCCGGCGCGTTTGCCGACGAACGGCTCCTCAATCACATCCTCCTGAACCTCCTCTCCAACGCGGTCAAATACTCGCACGCCGGTTCTCCCGTGGAATTCTCCATCCGGAGGGACGACACCTTCGCCGTCTGCGCGGTTCGCGACTCGGGCATCGGCATTCCCGAGGCCGACCGCTCCTGGCTGTTCAACGCGTTCCACCGCGGACGCAACGTCGGCGACCGTCCCGGCACCGGTCTCGGCCTTGTCATCGTCAAACGCTGCGTCGAACTCCACGGCGGCACGATCGAGGTCGAATCCAGGACCGGCGAAGGCACCACGGTGATCGTCCGCCTGCCAGTCTTTCCTCCCGTCACCCAACCTCAATCCGTCCGGAGCTGACCCTCCCGATCAACGACCCATCCCCATGAAAACCATCCTGGTCATCGAAGATGAACCCGAAATGCGGCGCAACCTCACCACCCTGCTGCGCCTTGCCGGTTTCCGCGTGGTCGCCGCCGAAGACGGCCACAAGGGAATTGCAGCCGCCCGCCGGGAAAAGCCCGACCTCATCCTCTGCGACGTCATGATGCCCGGGCTCGACGGCTACGGGGTTTTGGTCGGCTTGCGCGGCGCTCCGGCGACCGAGACCATTCCCTTCATCTTCCTCACCGCGAAGGGCGAAAAGACCGACCTGCGGCACGGCATGAGCGTTGGCGCGGACGACTATCTGACCAAGCCGGTGGGCCGGGAGGAACTGCTCGCGGCCGTCGAGGCCCGGCTCAAGCGTCATGCCCAGCAGGCGAAGCCCGTCTTCAAGCCAAACTTCGATTCGCCCAAACCGCTCGAGTCGCTCGGACTCACCCCGCGCGTGGCCGAAGTGCTCCTCTGGGTCGCGCAAGGCAAGACCAATCCCGACATCGCCACCATTCTCGACATCAGCGAGCAGACCGTGAAGAAGCACCTGCTGGAAATCTTCAATGTCCTGGGAGTCGAGACCCGCACCGCCGCGGCGCTTCACGCCCTCGAAGTCCTCAGCTCCCCCGCGGCAAAACCGGCATCTTCCGCGCCTTGATGTGCCGCCCTCCCCGGACCGCGAGTCTGTGACTCGCGGGGACGTTGGAAGTCGGAACGGGGTCCGTGAAACACGGGCACGAATCGAACTTTGGACGTCGCTGCGGTTCACAGAACCGCGCTCCGGACCAGGAGTCTGTGACTCGCGGGGACGTTGGAAGTCGTAACAGGGTCCGCCATGAGCGCGCTTGCCAGACGCGGCCCCGAGGGCTTATCCGTTACTGACACACCACACACGATCATGATGTTCGCCATGCGTTTCCTCACCGCGCGGTCCCGTTCCGTCCCGGCTCAGGGGTGCCTGCTCGCCCTCCTTGTCTCGCAGGCCACCGCGGCCGACCAGCCCCAGTGGGGCCACGCCTGGACGCGGAATCAGGTCTCCACCCAAACCGGCCTGCCCGAATCGTTCAATCCCGCCACCGGCCACCAGGTCAAATGGTCCGCCCGGCTCGGCACCGAGGCGCATTCCACTCCCGTCATCGCCAATGGCCGCGTTTATATCGGCACCAACAACAACGAACCCCGCGACCCCAGGCACCAGGGAGATCGCGGCGTGCTCATGTGCTTCGACGAATCCGATGGCACCCTCCTCTGGCAGCTTGTCGTTCCCAAACGCTCCGAGGATCCCTACTTCGACTGGCCCAACAGCGGCATCTCCTCCCCCGTCACCGTCGAAGGCGACCGTGTGTATGTCGTCAGCAACCGGGGTGAAGTCCTCTGTCTCGACGCCCGGGGGCTCGCGGACGGCAATGACGGCCCCTATCGCGATGAGGGCCGCCACATGACGCCCGCCGGCCAACCCCCGATGGAACCGGGGCCGCTCGACGCCGACATTCTCTGGTTGTTCGATCTCACCGATGGCGCCGGCATCTGGTCGCACGATGGCGCGCACAGCTCGATCCTCATCCACGGCGGCCAGCTCTACCTCAACACCGGCACGGGCGTGGACAACACGCATCGCACAATCCGCACGCCGGATGCCCCCAGCCTGGTGGTGCTGGACAAATCGGACGGACGCCTGTTGGCGACCGATGGCCAGGGCATCGCCCCCCGGATCTTTCATTGCACCTGGTCGTCTCCCTCCATGGCGGAGGTCAACGGCCGTCCGCTCCTCTTCTTCGCGGGAGGCAATGGGGTTGTTTACGCGTTCGAACCCTTGAGTCACACGCCTCCTCCGGGCGAGGTGGCCGAACTGACGAAGGTCTGGGAGTTCGACTTCGATCCGGACGCTCCGAAGGAGGACATCCACCGTTACGTGAGCAACAAGCGCGAAAGTCCCAGCAACATCTTTGGAATGCCCGTCTTTCACGAGAACCGCCTCTACGTCGCGGGCGGCGGCGATCTCTGGTGGGGCAAGAACGAGGCCTGGCTGAAATGCATCGACGCCACCGGCGAGGGCGACATCACTGAGACGGGCCTGGAATGGTCCCGACCGATTGGACGGCATGTCATGTCCACGCCGGCGGTTCATGAGGGTCTCGTGTTCATAGCCGATTGCGACTATTTTGTGCGCTGCTTCGATGCGAAGACCGGCGAACCATACTGGACGCACGAGACGGAGGGCGATTTTTGGGCGTCGCCCTACGTGGCGGACGGGCGGGTTTACCTCGGGACCCGGCGCGGGGATTTCTGGGTCTTTGCCGCCGACCGCGAGAAGCGGCTTTTACACCGGACCGATTTCGGCGCTCCCATCAGCTCGACCGCCACGGCCGCGAACGGGGTTCTGTATGTCGCGACCATGACGCATCTCTACGCGCTGGCGAACGCGAGCGCGGAGTCGTCAAATTGATTGCCGCATTCCACCGTCGAGATCGCGCGCCAAGTCCAGCCCGAACGCGGCTCCTCCATTCTCCCCGTAGCCTCCGGCGTGAGCCGGATCACTCTCACCGAAAGGGAATGAACCGATCTTGAAGCCACAGTCCTCCGTCTCTCGAACGGACTCCAATCCCTCATTCCCCGGTCGTCGAGACCGGGATCAATCACCGCGATACCGGACAACTCCCCGGCGTGTTTGTGTCAATGTTTAGGACTGACCCCTTGGGTCAACGCGCGGGCCGTCACGAGGGTGAGCGTCAGGAGCGTCAGCGGGAGCACAAAGTAGAACATCGCCGCGCGGAACAGCGGCAGGGTGTCGTGGTCCACGGC
>DATKEE010000201.1:0-3947 GCA_035544555.1 Candidatus Methylomirabilota bacterium | reverse complement strand
GGTAGGAATTGACGGAAAGGGACTCCCATCGCGCGCGCGCCTCCTGGACGGTGGTGCCCGGCGACATGACGCGGTAAAACCGGCGATCCACGTCACGGGCGGTGTCATCGATGTAGATCGAGGAGCAGCAGTCATCGGTCGCGTACAGATTGACGAGTTCGGACCACCCGTTCAGATCGGAGGAAACCTCGATGCGCGTCCACTGGTTGGTGACGGGATCGATCAGAGCCAGGAAGAACCCCGCGCTCACGAATTGGTTTCGAACGAAAGAGGGGGGATCGGACTGGCCCTGGGCGGGGTTCGCGGGACAAAGGAAGACCAGAGCCGGCAACACGGCCAGCCAGGATGCGCCGAAAAAGTTCATGGGTTCGATTGCACCCGGTCCGCCCACACCTCGCGGTGCGGATCGTTGTCGAAGTTCCAGCGGCGTGCGGCGTGGTCCGTCCCCGCCAGCCATCGCCGTTTTGTCTGCCATTCCACGTGCCCGTCCAAAAACACCATGTTGGCGCCACTGTTGTGCTCACCGCCAATATTGATGAACTCATCGAAATCAGTCCGATTTTCCAGTCCTATGGACTGAGAAACGCGCAGCATTCCGTACCCTGTGGCGACTCGTCCGGCTTTACCAGCATTCCTCAGATCCGGGCCGTCTCCGATTGCGATCATGTCAGCCGGTGCAACAATCTCTGACGGCCGACGTCCATAGGTTCTATTGTCCGCATGGAGTCCAATGGCGCCCACAGATGTTGTGCCCTTAACATTCATTCCATAACTGAACGGCTTTCCCCCTTGTATGTTGGTCGGAAAGTTGTACAGCCCCCGCGAGGGCTGGTGATCCCAGCGAAATGAGTCGGGATACTCCGGGCAGTAGAAGAGTTCGGCACTGCCAGACACGTAGGGCAGCAGTTGGGCGTTCCAGAGCGAAACGCCACCTTCCATTTGGACAGGAAGGCGTGGGAGAGCGTACGCGGGTGGAAATCGCCCATGCTCGTCGGTGTACAGTCTCAAGGCCACCGCGAGCTGCCTGAGATTGTTCTGGCAAACTGTCCGATGTGCGAGTGCCTTAGCGCGGCTTAAGGTTGGGAGCAGCAGCGCCGCGAGAATCGCGATGATCGCGATCACCAGCAGCAGTTCGATCAATGTAAACGCACGGACCGATTTCATTTCAGGTGGAACCATTAATCAAATTGCCTCAACAGGACCACGACGCCGATCAGAGACGCAATGGCAGCCAATGCCCAACCCAGGACTTTCACAACAGGCTTGCCGGTCTTCAGATAACACAGTTTCCCCAGAGTCCAGAATCCAATGCCGATGAAAGAAATCTGCCCAAACGAGACCAGGTTGAATCCGGACGCGAATTGACTGGCGAGATTCTCCAAAGCGACCTCCAGATCCGCCGCCGTGTCGAGATTGTTTTATTGGTTCCCAAGAAACTCACGAACACGCCTCTGTCAACGGAAACTTTTCAAGCTTTTTGGGGTCATTTTGAAACGGCCTCAAGCCGGAATACTGGGCCGCCGCGAGGGGAGAGAATCGCAGAGGGCTGCGGATGATTTCGAAGGGGACGCCCTGTGGAACGGGCTTCTCCTTGTGATGCTTCTGCACGAACTGGAAGAGGCCACGGGAGGGGGAAGTGACAGGCGAATGGGGACAGACGAATGACGGGTTGAAGGATGGATTCTGGCGGGCGACGTGAGGGTGGGCATTACTAGGATCACTCCCTGCGTTCCATCTGTCCTTGAATGCCGCGCGGGCGTTTTCGGGGGAACGGTGCGCTGCTTTACGAACGGACGCGTTGCATGGATACGGTGACGTGCCGGGTCGGAGACCGGCGTTCCGGGCGCTCGCGCGATCAGCCGCGGGTGCGGCCCGTGGTTCCGCCTCGGGCGCGCTTGAGTTTGGTGAGATCGGTTTTCATGGCGGTGGCCGAGGCCTTGAGCGCGGCGAGTTCCTTGTCGCGCGCGGCCAGTTCCGCCTTGTGCGATTTTTTCAGCGCATCGAGTTCCACCTTCAACGCCGCCATTTCATCGCGCGTGGCCGCCGGCGCGACGGTTCCACCGGCCGATGGACGGGCCTCGGCACGAGCGGTGCCGACGACGACGGCTGGTTCCTCGCGGGCGATGGTGTAGAACACGACCTTCCCTTCGCGGGTGAAGAGATTGAGCTTTTCACCGGGCTGGACGCGCGTCGGCACGTCACGGATGTCCTTGATGGCGCTGCCACCGAGCGCCTCGTCGTATTCGGCGACACGCGCGACTTCGACGCCCGAATCCGACAGGGTCCGCGTGGCGGCATCGGGACTGAGGTGGAGGACTTCGGCGGTGCGGACGCCGGACTCGGCAGCGGCGGCCGGGCGGGCGACAGCCTTTGCCCTGGAGGATTCGAACACATGACCGCCGAGAAGGCGCATCCGGCCCAGTTGTTCGCTCGCGGCGGCGCTGAACCGGACGAGGTTGGCGCGTTCGGTGGCCGCGCCCAGGGTCCGGCTGGAGACGAGATCGTTGCGGCCCTTTGTGGCGTCGGCGAACAGCTCGGACAGGATGATGCAGCAGAATTTCTCGATCCCCCAGGTGACGAAGGGAATGACGGGAACGGCCGAGAGCCAGTATTTCAGTTTGGGGAAGGTGATGACTTCGTGGCGCGAGAAGTTGCAGACGTGATGGACCTGGCCCGTCTTGATCTCGATGCAGGCCAGCACGATGAGGTCGTTGTCCTCGCACACCGGGCAATCGACGAGGAGATGATCGCAGAGGCAATCCTTCACCTGCTGGCCGAGGCGCAGGAGCAATTGGAAGAACGCAGCGAGCAGATTGTCCCGATAGGTTTCCAGCGCGGAGACATCGAGCGGGGCTTCGGCGCCGATGTGGCGGCCGGGAATCAGCGTGAGCGTGTTGCTGACTCGATTGGCCGCGATCACCATGGACTGCCGGCCCGCGGGCGCGGTGGCGAGATCGAGCGGGTACATCTGCAACGGCAGGGATTGGGCCGGAGATACCTTGTTCGTCCGTGGATCGATCCAGAGCATGCGGAAGTCTTCCGCAAGCGACACCATGAGAAAGGAATGGTTGAAGTCGGGCGCGGACCGGACCGGACCGGAAGTGCCCAGTGGGATTTCGGCATTTACGGTGCCGCGCAGGAGATCGACGGCGAGCAGCCGTTTCTGTGTCTGATTGACTTTCGCGTTCACGGTGACGTAGGCGAAGGCGCCCTGGCTGAAATCACCCGCGGCGGCGCGACGACTCAGGCGAATGCCGGTGCGCGCCGCGCTGAACACCATCGAGAGGCCGTCCGTTCCGGTGGCGCGATGGCCGTCGGGATCGTTCAGCGAGATGAATTGCGCATCGGCCTGTTCATTGCCGATGCGGATGAGGGCGATGCGATCGTAGGTGTCGGTCTCCGTCTGCACGTCACTGCTGGCGGCAGTGGCGCAAGCGAAGGGACCGGCGACGTCGAGATGACCGGTCGCGTTGAACGCGGCCATGGGCTGTCGGAAGTCCGCGATGCCGAACGATTCCGGATTGAAGCGGAACAATCCCTCGCGTTTGACGGCGGCGTAGAGGTGCCGCGTGTCCAGGGGCGTTCCGGCGAGCCGGGTGATCTTTTTTCCCTGGAGAATCGTTTGGCCATTGGCAACGGGCTTGTGATTGGCGCTGTCGTATTGGACGAGCACCGAGCCCGCGTTCCCCGAGGCGGCGACCAGCACGCGCGGTTTGCCTTTCGCCGTAAAGAAGGCCACGTCAGTGACGGCGACCTGCATTCCGGAGACGGTTGGGAGAGTTAGTTCGGCGGCGAGTTCGCCCTTGGCGACATCGAACGCGTACACCGTGGAGGCGCCGGGCTCATCGAAGGCGTAGGCGAACTGGCCATCGGGACGGACGCGGACGCGGGACAGGCCGCCCTTGCCGAACACGGTATCGATGTCGAGGTTCGGGAAGGGATACGCC
>DATKEE010000200.1:0-4791 GCA_035544555.1 Candidatus Methylomirabilota bacterium | reverse complement strand
ACAATCGGCTGGCGGAGGCTCTGGACGTTCTGCTGCGAGGGCGAACCGCGGCGGGAGGCGACTGGTCCGGGTTGCTCGCAGAAATTGGTTACACCCACGCCAGGCTGGGCGATGGTGAGCGGGCAGAGGCGATCCTCGAAGAGTTGCGCGCCCGTGAGGCGAACGAGTTCATTGACCCCTACACGTATGCGATGATCCACGTCGCCCTGGGCAATTACGACGAGGTCTTCGAAGCCTTGCATGCCGCCTGCGAGGCGCGCTCGATCTTCCTTCCCAGCTTCCCTGTCGATCCCAAATTCTTCCCCCTCCGTGACGATCCCCGGTACAACGAGATTCTCACCCGATTGAACCTGCCCGCCCCGTAACCTCCGGCTGGAAAGGTTGCAGTACAGGGATGGCGGCTCGGCACCTACGCCGGTCGTTGCGGACCGTGCGGGACTCGGAAAGCTCCGGCGGCCGCTGAAACCGTGATCTCCATTCACGCCGATGACTCGTCGTGAATAGGGCAATCGAAATCAAGGGAGCAACAACATGCAAAATCGGATGAAAAAGCTACTGGGTCCGGTGGTCAGTCGGAGCGCGGCTGTGTCGAAGACCAGCCGCAGCCGGTTGGCAAACTCGCGCAGGCCGGGAGTTGCTGCGGCGGATCCTGCGGACACAGCCGCGCCCCGTGAAATATGCGGGCTGGGCGCGCGGACAAACATCGTGGGTCGGCCGCAATCAAGGCAACAGTGGTTGCTGATGCGGACGAAGTATGGTCGAAGAGAGAGAACCCTTAAACCGTTCGACCACTCATCCGTCATGGCAACAGAGATGCCGCATGCCATTGTGGCGGTTTCTCTGCCGCTGGCGCTTTGAGACATGCTTGCGACAGCTCAAGCATCGCAGGCGTCACCGCGATCGGGCGCTCAACCGCGCCTGCTGAATCCGCTGCAATCCCGAAGCCCGGCGAATGGGATCCACGAATGGTGTCCATCATGTCAAATGTCGACATGTGACCCCATTCGATGGTGCCGCCGCACCGGGGCCGAGGAGTTCCGGCTGGCCGGGTGGTTGAGCGTCCTCGTCCTTGCGCTCATACCTTTGGTGCCCGCCGCCCAGGCCGTTCCCGAACCGAGTCTGGTGTTGTACGGCGTCGTGAGGAACACTCACCCCGAGGGTCTGGACCGCTTGCGAATGGTGTTCGGCCGGCTCACCTGGACGTTTCAACCGACTGAGGGCGGCGCGCCCATCACGGTTTCCGGAACGCTGACCAACGTCAACGACCAGTTTTCCTACGTGCTGTTCGTGCCTTGTGTGACGCAACTTGCGGGCGCGCCTCTTCCCCCGGACACGCTTCGCCTGGGGGCGTCTTACCAGCGCGGTCAGGTTTTCTTCAACGACGTGGCGCCGGCCACCCTGGCGGACCCCGCGCAGGCCAACCTCAGCTTGTTTCCGCGCGATCGCGGGCGGATGGAGCGCGTGGACCTGGAAATCTCCGTGGCGCTTGAGGATTCGGATGGCAACGGCCTGCCGGATGATTGGGAGCGGTTGTTCTTCGGCCAGACGGGCGTGGACCCGGACGCTGACGCCGACCGGGACGGGGTGAGCAATTGGGCGGAATACAAGGCGGGCACCGATCCCACGGACCCCGCCTCGCGGTTCGCCTTTGTTCACGTCTCGGTTCAGCCCGGCGAGGGCTTTTCGATCGAATGGTCGAGCGCCGCCAATCGAACGTATTCCATCGAGCGTTCGGAAAACCTGCTCTCGGGGTTTGCACCCATAGCCACCCAGGTTCCGGCCACGCCGCCCGTCAATGCGTATCTCGACGCGACCGCGTCGGATGAGGTTCCGTATTTCTACCGCCTGCGGCTCGACCACTGATGAATCCGTCTATGCCACAACCAACTCTCCATTCAGCTATGAAACTAAACTTCGAACCTCTCGGCACCGTCGGCTTGACCGGCGCTCCGGCTCCGGGGCCCCTCGCGCAAACGTGCCTCCGGGCAATGCTCCTGCTGGCGCTCCTGGCCGCGCCCGCATCAGGACAGGAATTCCTGATTACGAGTCTGGACCGGGACGCGGCCGGCAGACCGGTCATCCGGCACACGGCGGACCCCGCGTATTACTACATCCTGTACCGAGGCGCGTTGGTCACCGACATTGTCTCGGCGGTGGACATGGAGCTGGGCGTGCCGGTGGAAGGCCAGTTGGCGGATGCGTCGCCCCTGCCGACGGCGGCGTTCTATCGCCTCCTGCAAGTGCCGGTCGCCGACCCGCTCGATACGGATGGCGACGGCATTGACGACGTGTGGGAGTTGCGTTTTCGGAACCCCGGGGCCGCTCTGAATCCAGACGACGCGAACGAGGATCATACCGGCTCCGGCACGCCCGATTTACAGGAATTCCTTGACAGTCTGCCTTTGACCGCATGGTTCGCCGCTGCCGAAACGTCCGCGTTGAGCTACGAAGGCGCGCACACCGTCGAGGTCCATTTCACGCGTCCGGTGACGGGCATGTTCGCCTACGAAATCGGCGGCGACGCCGTTGCCGGCCGGGATTACGCGCCGCTCAGCGGGGAACTGCTCCTGGACAACTCCGGCGCCATCGAGATCCCCATCCAGATTCAGTCTGCCGCCCCGTTACGCGGCCCCCGCAGCATCGTGCTGACGCTCAAACGGCCGGGCAGCAACGTCGTCTCGCGCATTGACGCCGCTCCTTCGGAAGGACGTGCCACGCGGTTCTCTTCCCACGTGGTGACGATCCGCGACGCGGACCAGGGACTCTACGCCGGCACGCTGACCTTCCTCTCACAAACGACCCGAACGGTCGAGAACGGGGAAACCAACGTGACCATCGTGCCCGCGCCTCCGGTTGCGGCGTCGGGCTTCCAGATGGCGCTGCGTTCCGGTTCGCCGGCTCCTCTCGCCGTCGTCGAGTTGCCCGAGAACCTTCTGTTCCCCGACCGCCTGTCCATACCGGTGACGCTGGCCGCCGACCAGTTCAGCTTCAATTCCTCCTCCGCCGTCGCCGGAGTGACCACGTTTCGCGAGCTTCAAGACCGATTGGTTTCCTGGCAGTTCGAGTTCACGGATGCGGCGTTCACAAGCGAAGGACGCCTCCTGGATGCGGAGTGCCGCATCACCTTGAACGGACTGACAGCGAGTGGAATCCCCCAAATCCTCACCGGCACCATCTTCGCCAGCCGCATTGACCCATGAAAACGCGATTCTGTTCACCATTGAAGCGATCGCCGCGAATCCTGGCGGCGGCCAGTGTCTTTGCACTTTCGCTTGGAACCATCCTGGGCAGCCCGCCGCTGTACTTCGCTCATCAGGAAGCCAACGCGTACCTGCCGGTCGAAGGCGGCGTCGCCCCCACGGCCGGGGGCAATATCGGCGCTTCCCCGCAGCCCATTCAATCGGTCGATGGGACACTCATTTTGCAGCAGTCCGCTCTTGGTGCGGCTGTGGTCGCCATTCCAGAGGGACTGGCCGATGGGTACGCTTACTTTGTCGCCCTTGGCCACGCCTCCATCTCGGAAGGGACGTCTTACAAACAGGACCAAAATGGCTCGACGATTCCGTGGGACCTTCGCTTTCCCGGCGTCATTCAATTGACAGGCCCGAACAGTGGTCAGCCATGGCCAGCCGACGAGCCAGGTAATTTCGACGCAGCCAAGTTGCGGGGAGCCGCCGAATATTTCCGGGTGGCGATTCGCACCGATCCTTTCGACCTGGAGGCACGCGCCGGCTTGCTCCTGACCTATGTGGAGCGGATGGTGGCGCGTCTTTTTGGCGGGAACAACGCGGCTCAATACGCCTCGAGACTCCGGCTGTTTGGCGGGACGATCCATTCCGAAATCGGCTATTGGGAGAACGCGATCGGCCACTATGGCGCATCGGGAGACATTTTCGCCGAAGCAACGGGCTTATTGCCGGATGCCGAGACGTTCGAAGCTCCGCTATACGCAGACATGGTCCAGGACGCGTTGGAAGTGTTCGCCAGGGGACTCGCTTACGAGGCCGATGCGGTGCGGCATTGGCTTCAAGTCAGCTATTTTGCCACGTACCGGGACCCGTTAAGCGCAACGTACAACCCCGCGAGTCTGCTGGCCGCGCTGGCACCC
This sequence comes from Candidatus Methylomirabilota bacterium, assembly GCA_035544555.1. Classification (GTDB taxonomy): domain Bacteria; phylum Verrucomicrobiota; class Verrucomicrobiia; order Limisphaerales; family DATKEE01; genus DATKEE01. The sequence continues at coordinate 683 of DATKEE010000200.1, read as the reverse complement.
AAACTCGAGCACGTGCAGAGCCTGCTGTTTCTGGCGTCTCACTTCACGCACGTGCCCAATTTTCTCGAACTGGATTTCCCATCGGTGAATGCGTCTCTGTCGTTTTTGACCAAGCAAATGAACATCACCATTCCGCGCGGCATGATTTCCTTTGTCGGCCAGCGCGCCGCCGGAAATCCCGGGGAGGTCATCGGCGAATATGCTCCCGAGTTCGTGCCGTTTCTCTTCAGGGACGACGCCACGTCCCTGCCGACTTCCTTCGACAACCTCCTCAAGGAGGCCACCGATTTCATCGGCACGTCCGAAAACGCGGATATCGTCGCGCGCGACGCGGAGCGCACTTTTGACACCGATCGCGACCGTCTTATCGCCGCGCTGGATCAGATTTTCGCCAACTACAACACCCAGCTCGGCGACCTCTGCGGCCTGATCTTTGACGACGACGGTCAATTGCAGCCCGATGTGCCGGGCTCCCTCCTCGAGCCGGGCGAGCGCGAGGCGGAGCGGCCCTTTCAGAGCGGAGAATCCAGCGGGAGAATTTATCAGCAGTATCTCGCGGTCAACGTCACCCTGCTCGAAGTTGAAGCTGCCGAGCAGGACCGGCGCAACATCTATCTAAAGGCGGTGAACGCAAGGACCGTCGGAGAATTGATCGCCAACCAGAGCGAAAACCTCGCTCAGAT
>DATKEE010000199.1:0-5451 GCA_035544555.1 Candidatus Methylomirabilota bacterium | reverse complement strand
AGCGGGTGCCGGGAGGGAAGTATCGCGCCCCGGTTTCGGTGCATGGCCTCGAGGACGACATCGTGCGGGAAAAGCTGGACGAGGCGACGTATCGAATCGTGCGCGACGAACTGCGGATGCTCGATGAGGCCGGGGAACGCTTCGATGCCGGCGCGGTGTTAAGGGGAGAACTGACGCCGGTGTTTTTCGGGAGTGCGGTCAACAACTTTGGAGTCGAGTTGCTGCTGGACGCGTTTCTGGAACACGCGCCGCCGCCGGCGCCACGCCAGGCGAGGAACGGCCTGGTGTCGCCCGCGCATCCCGCCTTTTCCGGTTTCATTTTCAAGATCCAGTCGAACATGGATCCAAAGCATCGCGACCAGATCGCCTTTCTGCGGGTGTGCAGCGGGCGATTCAGCCGGGACATGCGGGTAACCCATTCGAGAACGGGCGAGACCGTGCGGCTGTCCAGTTCGCACAAGCTTTTCGCGCGGGAACGCGAGACCGTGGACGAGGCGTATCCGGGGGATGTGATCGGACTGGTGGGGCATCCGGAGTTTGGAATTGGCGACACGCTGACGGAGGATCCGGGCATCGTGTATGATGAGATTCCGCGATTCACCCCGGAGCATTTCGCCTTTCTGCACGGAGCGGGTTCGGCGCAATCCAAGCGATTCCGCGCGGGGCTGGATCATCTGCTTCAGGAGGGCGTGGTGCAGACATTTTTTGTGAAGAACAGTCCGCAACGCGTGCCGCTGCTGGGAGCGGTGGGCCCGCTTCAATTCGAAGTGCTGCAATACCGGCTGAAGACCGAGTATGGCGCGGATTCGCGCCTCGAGGCCGCGGCGTGGCGGATCATCCGCTGGGTGGACTCGACGACGGTGGCCCGGTTGACGGAGGAGATGCTGCCCTCGGGCGCGCGGATCGCCGAGGACGACCGGGGGGAGACGGTGATCCTGTTCACCGAGGATTGGGCGTGCAATTTTTTCGCGGAGCGCAATCCCGAGATCCGGCTTTCCGCGGTGTCCGGGGCGCAAGCGGCCTCGACGTGAAGGCGCCCGGCACGAGCAGGCCGGCAATGAACGAATGGATGGATGATTTCCCCGACATCCTCGGGCCCGCGCATCCCGCCTGTGCCCGCGAACGGGGATGCGGGGTGAGGCCGGCGAATCCATCCAGCGGTTTCATCCACTCGAACCATGCCCTATATACGATTCATTCTCACGCACCCGCGGGTGTTGTCTTTTGGAATCCTGCTGACCCTCTTTTCGAGCTTTGGTCAGACGTTTCTGATTTCAATCTTTGTTCCTCGGATGCTGGCGGAATTTCCGCTGAGCACGGGTGAGTTTGGATTGCTTTACGCGGTGGCGACCTTGAGCAGCGCGGCGAGCCTGCCGTTCTTCGGGCGGTTGATGGACCGGATGGAACTGCGCCGCTACACGTTGATGGTCGGGATGGGGCTTGTGATGGCGTGTCTGACGGTCTCCCTGGCGCCGAACGTGCCGGTGTTGTTTCTGGGCATCCTGGGGCTGCGACTGACGGGGCAGGGGCTGCTCAGTCTCACGGCCTCGACGACTATGGCGCGCAGCTTCAGCGGCCTGCGGGGGCGGGCATTGAGCGTCTCCGGTTTGGGCTATCCGCTGGGCGAGGGGTTGCTGCCGCTGTTGGTCGTGCTGTTGATCAATCTTTTCGGATGGCGGCTGAGTTGGGGGATTCTCGGGATGGTCATTGGTGTGGTGCTGCTGCCTTTGACGGTTCAACTCGTGAAGGGCGTGCCCGGGTCGAGGGAGGGAAGTCTGGATGGAGACCCGGCCGGGTCGCCTGAAGATGACGGGGAACGCAAGGGGGTCAATTATCGGGACGTGCTGCGGGACGGGCGGTTTCACGCGCTGCTGCCGGGTTCGCTGTGTCTGCCGTTTCTGCTGACGAGTCTGTTTCTGTATCAGGTGCCTCTGGCGACGTTCAAGGGATGGACGGTCGAGACGATGGCGGCGGCGTTCATCGGGTTTGCGTCGGCGCGGATGGTGGTTTCACTGGCGGTGGGGCCGTTGATCGACCGGGTGGGCGCGGTGCGGTTGTTTCCGTTTTATCTGATCCCTGTGGCATTGGGAATGGGTGTGCTGCTGATGGCGGCAGGATCCTGGGGGGCGTTTGTGTTTCTGGCACTGGCCGGGGTGAGTCAGGGTTGCGCGAGCGCGATCCTGACGGCGATGTGGACGGAGATTTACGGGCGCGAGTCCATCGCCTCCGTGAAGAGCCTGGTCTCGATGCTCGGCATCTTCGGAACGGCGCTGAGTCCGGTCGTGGTGGGGTGGGCGTTGCAGTCGGGGATGGGGTTTTCGGTGCTGCTGCCGCTGTTCATCGGGATGTCGGTGCTGGCCTCGGCGATCAGTTTTCCCGCCTGCATGCGGAGGATTGGCGGGCGGGGGGTGTGAATCAAAAGGGCCAGAACATGGGGATGAGGAAGGTGGCGGTGAGCCAGAGCATCACGTTGAGAGGGAGGCCGATTTTGGGGAAGTCGCTGAATTTGTAACCGCCCGCGCCATAGACGTAGGTGTTGGTCTGATAGCCGATGGGGGTGGAGAAACTGGCGGAGGCCCCGAACATGACGGCGATGATCAACGGCCGGGGATCGACGCCCAGTTCGACGGCGATGCCCAGCACGATGGGCGTCATGAGGATGGCGACGGCGTTGTTGGTGATGAGCTCGGTGAGACCCCAGGTGAGGAGATAGACGACGGAGAGGATGACGACTGGATTGTAGGACTTGAGCACCGAGGTCAGACCGTTGGCCACGAGCATGGCCGCGCCGGTTTCCTCCATGGCGCGCCCCAGTCCGAGCATGCCGAAGATCATGAAGAGGATCTTCCAATCGACCGATTCGTAGGCCTCGGCGGGATCGACGCATCGTGCCATGACCACGCCCACCGCGGCGAGGATGGCCAGCGCGACGATGGGTAGGACGCCGAGGGCGGACAGGATCATGACCCCCATGATGGCGGCGATGGCGATGGGGGCCTTGTGGCGGCGGAGGGGGCGCTGTCGGGGTTCGGTGAGGTTGACGAAATCGCGTTCCTCCAGCAGGCGGTTCATGTTCTCGGCAGGACCGAGCACAAGGAGGGTGTCACCGAACGCGAGGCGGACGTCCTCGAAGTTTTCCTGGAGATTCACGCCCTGGCGATGGACGGCGGCAATGAGGACGCCGTAGCGCTGGCGGAAGTTCATCTCGCGGAGGGTGCGACCGACGAAGGAGGACTGGGGACCAAGGATGGCCTCCATGAGGACGGCGGAGCGGGTTTCGAGGGTTTCCAATCCGAGGCTGGACTCGGGGGAGCCGAGTTGAACGCCCTCGGTTTCCTTGATCTCGGCGACCCCCGAGGTGCGGGTCTTGAAGAGCAATTGATCGGCCTCGGCGAACTCGATCTGATCGAGCGGAGTGTTGAGCGGTTCCCCATTGCGCCGGACTTCGATGATGCGTGTGTCCGGGTTTTTGGCGAGGGGGGTGTCGGCGATGCGGCTGCCCACCAGTGGAGAGTCCCTGGTGATGACGGCCTTGGTGAGGAACTCGCGTTGATCATCCTGGGAGAGCAAGGTGGAAAGCGTTTCGCGGCTGGGCAGGAGTTTGCGTCCGAGGGTGAGGAGATAAACCACGCCGACGACCGAATAGCAGAGGCCGAGCTTCGTGATTTCGAACATGGTGAACCCCTCGTGACCGTGTTCGCGCACGATGCCGTCCACGAGAATGTTGGTGGACGTGCCGATGAGCGTCCAGGTGCCGCCCAGGATGGAGGCGAAGGAGAGGGGGATGAGGAGGCGGGAGGCCTTGAGGCCGGACGAACGGGCGAGTGCGAGGACGATGGGGAGGAAGACGACGACGACGGGGGTGTTATTGACGCAGGCGGAGAGCGGGATGATGAGAATGAACATCAGGCCGAGGGCGCGGAGTTCGCTCTGTCCGGCGAGGCGGACGAAGAGTTGCGCGAGGGCATCGAGGGCGCCGGTGCGGACGAGGGCGGCGCTGAGGATGAACATGCAGGCGATGGTGATGGGGGCGCTGTTGCTGAAGACCTGGAGCATTTCGGCGGTGCCGAGCATCCCTGTCACCAGCGTGATCCCGAGCGCGCTCATGGCGACGAGGTCGGGGGGGAACCACTCCCGCACGAAGGCCACGAACACCGCGGCGATCAGGACGAAGATGAGGATGATATGGAGGGTTTCCAGCGTCATGACCGGGCGCCCGTGATTTGAACCGGGTTCAGGCGGGAATGTAAAGCGAAGGCATTCAATCCCGCGGTTCCGGGGAATTGAGAAGGGCCGCCAGGCTTAAGCGCAACTGCTGGCGCGCGCGGTAGAGGCGCATTTCAACTGCCTTGGCCGAGCAATTCAGCACGATGCCGATCTCCGCATGGGACAGATCCTCATACTCGGACAACAACAAGGGCTCGCGCAATTCGTCGGGCAGCGCCTCCACGGCGACGCGCACCAGGGATGCGCGTTCCTCGGCGTCGAGCGATTCCACGGGATCGGGTCCGGCGGCGGGCAAGGTTTCGGCCAGTACACGTTGGCCGTCCGTGGCGGGTTCGTTGATGGATACGGTGGGTCGCCGGGCTTGATAGCGTTGACGATCCCGAGCGAGGTTCGTGGCAATGGTATGCATCCAGGTGGAGAACTTCCGGCGGACATCGAAACGGTCGCGATGAAGATAAACCCTGACGAACGTTTCCTGGGCGACCTCGGCGGCGTCGGTGTCGTTTCGAAGCACGCGGATGAGGTAATGGAAGAGCGGCTGCCCGTGCCGGTCCATGAGGTCATTCAAGGCGCCATCCTCGCCAGCGACGAGCCGGGCCATATCGTGTTGGTCGTCCGCCGTGGTGTCCGGAAGGGTCATGAGGCGCGTTCGCCGGTCCGTGCGGGGGGCGGGAGATAGAAAGGGTTGACGCCGGAGACCGCCGGGATTGTGGTGGCGGTGAGGCTGGCGGGCGAACCGGGGCGTGTCTCCGGCGGGCGCATTAATGGCCGTGTTCGATGCTGTGGCTGGCGGTGAGGGTGCGTTGTTGGACCCATTGGAGATAGCGTTGGCCCTGGTCAGGCGGCATCACCCGGCTGACTTCGTAGAAATGGCCCAGCATGCGACGCTGGCACTCCGCGCGCAATTCGGCCGCTTCCAGCAGCGCCGCCTCGATTTCCGGGTTCATCCGGTCCGTGCCGCTCAGAAGCCGGTTGATCTCCTCCTGCTGGGTGGCGATCCGCCGGCACATCCCGGCACAGTCAGGGAGATAGCGGTCGTGCAGCCGCGTGATCCGCGCGAACTGTTCGTCACTCAGTCGAAACTCATCCTTCAACCAGGACAATTCCGGGGTGTCGGTCTCCTGCCAGGACCGGGTGTGCCACGTTGAGCAGACGTATGCCACCGAATACGCGGCCACCGCCATCACCAGCCCGGAAATGAGGATCAGGAGGATTCGTTTCATT
>DATKEE010000198.1:0-6322 GCA_035544555.1 Candidatus Methylomirabilota bacterium | reverse complement strand
TGCCGGCGTTCCCCAGTGCCGCCGAAATACGGATGCTGGTAATTGCCGCCCTTGACGAGTTCATGGACGGTTTCCTTTCCGCCGACGACATCGTTGATGTAGATGCGGCGGCTGCGCGGGTGGAGAGTGGTTGTGTATGGGTTGCGAAAACCGAGCGCCCAGATTTCCGGGCGGGCTCCCGGCACGGAGGCGAACGGGTTATCGTCCGGGACTGTTCCATCTTTGTTGATCCGAAGCACCTTGCCGATGAGCAGGCCGAGGTCCTGCGGACCGTCCCGCGGGGCGGGATTCCAGCCGTCTCCGACCGTGACGTAAAGTTTGCCATCGGGGCCGAACAAAAGGGCGCCGCCGTTGTGACTGCCGCCGTCCTTGACGGGCCCGTCGGTCGGCTGGGTGTGCATGGGGATATCGAGCAACACTTTGAGGCTGCCGGGATCGGCTGCATCGGGGTTATCTTTCGATGCGGTCAATCGCGCGACGCGATTCCGCCGCGGACGGTCGTTCATGTAATACACATAGACATAGCCGTTCGTTTCGAAGTCCGGATCGAACGCAATGCCTTCGAGACCCGAAGAACGATAAGTGCCGTAGTGATAAATGTGCGTGTATTTGAAACCGGGTTGCGCGGCGTCGGCGCGGCGGCCGGGGATTTCCGGCGGAACGGGCAAGGTGGCAAACGGTTCGGGCATGAGCCGCCCGCCTTTAACGACGCGGAGCTGGCCGGTGATGCGTTCGCCGATAAACAGGCGTCCGTCCGGCGCAAACTCGATCGCGTTCGGATCGCGCAAGCCATCGACATAAACGGTTTGCTCGAAACCGAACGGCAACCGGGCGGCGTTGGTTTCGACGGGGAAACAGATTCTGAACATACCGAGAGCCAGCCCGATGGCGGTGAGAACGAATTTCATTGCGAGTTTTGGGTGACGGCGTGCAGGCGCCGCCGGTAATCGGTCGGGGTCGTGCGCTTGAGGCGGCGAAAGCTGCGGTTGAAGCTGGTGATATCCGCGAAGCCGCATTGCAAGGCGACTTCGGTGACGTTGAACTCCGGTTCCATCAAGAGGCGGCAGGCATGGCCGATCCGCACTTCATTGACGAACTCGTGAAATGTCTTGCCGGTGTGCGCCTTGAAAAACCGGCTGAACGCGCTCGGGCTCAAATGCGCCAGGGCGGCGGCTTCGTCGCGCGGGAGAGGATCGTTCATGTGCGCCTGAACATGCGCGCAAACCCGCCGCAGCCGTTCGACTTCGAGATCGGCGCTCAACGGCTGGAACCCGGCGCTGCACAGGGTGGTCAGTTCAGCCGATGTGGCCAGCAGGTGCAGCACCGAAAATAAATCGAGCATCCGTGTAAAGCCTTCGTGCCGCAGCATCCCCTGAATCCGGGCCGAGGCTTCATCCCGGGTCCGCCCGTTGACCTGCAAACCGAGCGCCGCCCGGGCCAGGAGCAAACGGACATCGCGCAATTCCGGTTTCCGAAAAAACTCGCTCCCGGCGAAATCGTCGTGGAAATGCACGACAATGGCGTGGACGGGCGGTTCCCCGGGACCGGTATTGTCGTAACGCCAGACGTGCGGGAGGTTCGACCCGAGCAGCACGACTTCGCCCGGATGTATCGGGCAAACATTGTCGCCGACGACGCGTTGGCCCCGCCCGCTGATGACCAGGCCCAACTGGCACTCGGGATGAAAATGCCAGGAGCAACCGGCATACGCGCCGCGGATTTCAAGGAGGCGAAACGATTCCTGAGCCAGGCTGGCGACCTGATAGTAGGGCGCCCGGACGCGTTGATCCTGCTTTGGCATGAAAGGATCGTTTAGCCGAACTCATTCCCGACCGCAAGCGCCGGATGGCGTTTTGCAACTTACCGCCAAGAATTGGGCACGCGCCGTCTTGCGATGTGCCGGCGGCTTTCCTAGCTTGTGAAGCGTTTTCCAGCAATACTGCCGCTATACTGCCGCTATACTGCCGCCATACTGCCGCCAGAATGAAACCGTCTTTCTCTCCCGTTTGCGCGCGTTGGCAACCGATGCGGGCGTTCACACTGATCGAACTGCTGGTGGTTATTGCCATTATCGCGATCCTGGCCGGCTTGCTCTTGCCGGCGCTGGGGAAGGCCAAGGAAAAGGCGCAGAACATTTATTGCATGAACAACACCCGGCAGATCGCCCTGGGCTGGATCATGTATGCGGGCGACAATGACGATCGACTGATCAATAACCTCGGGTTCGAGGATGTCATGCGCGGGCGGCGCATGGATACCTGGGCTTCCGGTTGGCTCGATTACAGCGGGCGAAACCCGGACAACACCAATACCCTGCTCCTCACTGAAACCACCTTCGCCCCTTACATAGCCAAATCAGCGCAGGTCTTCAAATGTCCCGCGGACAAAACCTCGGTCACGATCCTGGCGCGAAAGTTCTCCCGGGTGCGCAGCATCTCGATGAACCGCTGGGTGAATGGCGAACCGTTCGGCCCCAACAGCGACAATTACCGTTTCTACCGGAAGATGAGCGATATCGTGGCGCCGCCGCCAACGGATTTGTGGCTGCTGGTGGACGAGCGTCCCGAGAGCATCAACGACGGGCGCTTCGCCACGCTGCCGCAGTCGGACGTATCCGGCCCCGGAGCGCCGCCCCGAGCCGCCACGGTCGAGTGGGTGGATGCTCCCGCTGTCTACCACAACAAAGCCGCCGGGTTCGCCTTTGCCGACGGCCATTCCGAAATCAAAAGATGGCGGGACCCGCGAACTGTGGTGCCGCTGCCGCCCGAAAGTTACGGGCAATTCCGTTTCCAGGTTCAACCGAACAATGCCGATTTGATCTGGCTCCTGCAGTGCAGCTCCGCGCCGCAGTAGCCATGCGTGAATCGCTACAAAATCAAAACCACCATGAAAACTAAATCGTTGGCGATCATCGCCACTGCATGTTTGTTTGCGAGCTTCGAGCGCGCGACCGCGGGCGCCATCCTGCGCCTCTATTACGATGGCGGCCCGGGCAGTTCGGTCGCGGAGTTGAGAAGTTCGCCAATCTTCCCCGATTCACCCACCTTTTACGAAGTGTTGACCGAGTCGTTCGAGGGGGTCGAAAACGAGCCGGACAATTATGGCTCATGGATACGGGGCTATTTGGAAGCGCCGCAAACGGGCGATTACGTCTTCTGGATTGCCAGCGACGACGACTCTGAACTGTGGCTCAGCACCGATCACACAGTGGGTAACCTGAGGAAAATCGCGGAGAACATCGGGGCGGTTGGCAATCGCGCGTTCGACGTCAAACCGATGCAACGTTCCGCCACCATCACCCTCGAACGCGGAAAGAAATATTACGTGGAAGTGCTGCACAAGGAAGCGTCCGGCTCGGCCCATGTCGCGGTCGGCTGGCAACTGCCCGACGGCACCATCGAACGTCCGCTGCCGGGCGAGCATCTCCTGATCTTTCCGGTGAACGAGTCCTGGCGGCCCCGCCAGACCGCGCCGGTGATTCTGACCGATTACCTCGGGCTTCCGGTCCCTTTCCTCGGTGACACCTTTGCGGAGGAAGGCGAGACGGTGGTTTTCCAGGTGACAGTGGAAGCAACGCAGCCGGCAACATTTCAATGGCTCCGCAACGGCGTGGCAATCCCGGATGCGATACTTTCCTTTCTGCGCCTCGAGGGGGTCAGCCAGGCGGACAACGGAGCCCGCTTTTCGGTTCGGATCAGCAATGCCCAGGGAACCGTCACGAGCGATTCCGCCGTCTTGACTGTCCAGCCGGATCTCGATGCGCCAACACTGGTCAGCGCAATCACCCGGGGCAATCCCAACGGGCTGGATGTGCGGTTTTCCGAGCCGGTTTCCGAAGCCACGGCCGGTAACACGGCCAATTACCAGATCGCTCCCGGCGTGACTGTGACCGGCGCCACGCTGATTGACAGGCAAACCGTGCGGCTGGCGACCACGACCATCGCCGAAGGCAGCGCTTATACCCTGACGGTCAACAACGTGAAGGACCGCGCCGCCGCCGGCAACACCATCACCCCGGGCTCGCGGCTCACGTTTTTACAGGTGCAAGGCGTGATCACGGCAAGGGAGTTCCTGGATATCCCCGGTCCACTGCTGACCGATCTGACCGGCCACGCCCGATTCCCGAACAATCCAAACGCCGTGATATTCCCGGCCCAGCTTGCGACCATCCCGCTCCGCCGCGACAATTACGGCCTGCAATTCCAAGGCTTCCTCATCCCGCCCGTCAGTGGTGACTACATTTTTTACGTCAGTTCCCGCAATCAAAGCGCCTTGTTCCTCAGCCCGGACGCCAGCCCCGCCAACATGGTCGAGATCGCCCGCGAGAGCACCTTCAGCGCGCCGCGCGATTGGGAAACCTTCCGCGACGACGGCGCCCATGTCTCCGCTCCGCAGAGGCTTGAAGCCGGGAAGAAATATTATCTCGAAGCCAGGTTCAAAGCGGCGGCGAGGACGGGCGCGAATTTCCTGGACCACTTCGCTGTGACATGGCAAATGCCGGACGCTCCGCCGCCGGCCAATGGTGATCCGCCGATCCCAGGCGAATATCTTTCCTCTTTGGCCGCGTTGGGGCCGGTGACCATCACCACGGCTCCGGCGAATCGCACGGTGACGGAGCTCGATACGGTCGCGTTCACTGTCGCGGTGGACGGCACACCGCCCTACGCATACGAATGGTTGCAGAACGGCGAGCAGGTGCCCGGAGGAACAGGACCGACCCTGACGCTGCCCAGCGCCAGCCTGGCGGCGAACGGCGCGTCGTTCACTGTTCGCGTGTCGAATGCGTTCAGCGAAACCGTCAGCGCGCCGGCGGTTCTGACCGTCAATCAGGACACCGCCCCGCCCGTGATCGAACAGGTTGTGGCGCGGAACATCCCGACATTGGTCAATGTGGTGTTCAGCGAGAGAATTGACCAGGCCGGCGCCGAAGCGACTTCGAACTACGCCATTGCTCCGGGCATCACCATCAGCCGCGCCGAACTCCTGGACGATGGGCGCACCGTCTCGTTGACGACGTCGCCATTGTCGGGCGGCGTGCAATACACACTCACCGTCAACAATCTCAAAGACCGCGCCGCCCAGCCCAACATCATCGCGGCCAATACATCCGCAACATTCTCATTCTTCGGAACCGCCCGCGCCACGCGCGGTTTGCAGGCGCTGTACAATTTCCGCGAAGGCATTGGCACCACCATCCATGATGTCTCCGGCGCCGGCGCTCCGCTCGACTTGATCATCGAAGAACCGGGCAAAGTTTCCTGGCTGCCCGGCGGCGGTTTATCCGTCGATCAAGAGACGCGAATCATTTCCACCGGTCCGGCGACGAAAATCAACGAAGCCGCAAAGGCGGCGAATCAGTTGACCGTCGAGGTCTGGGTCAAACCGAAAAACGTCGAACAACAGGGCCCCTCCCGAATCGTGACCATTTCCTCCGGGCCTCTGGGAGGGGACCGGAATTTCTCGCTCAACATGGGCCAGGCCGGCCAGCCGGCGGATCAACGCGCCCGCTGGACCGCGCGCGGTTCTTCTGGAACAGGCATGCCCGATTACTTCAGCACGCCGGTTGGCAGCGCCACCACCGAGTTGCACCACGTGGTTTTCACCCATGATGCCAATACCGGCCAGGCCTTCATATACGTCGACGGCGTCGAAACCGCCTCAGGGCAGTTCACCGGCAATTTCAATCAGTGGGGCGTGAACCGGGTTCTGGCGCTGGCCAACGAAGCCGGGCTGGTCGGCTCGGGTCGTTCCTGGCTCGGGGAATTGCATCTGATCGCGATTTACAGCGCCGCGCTGGCACCCGCTGAAGTCGAGCAAAACTTCCGCCAGGGAACCCGGCCCGCCCGAGTCATCGACGGATTGCAGGCGCTCTATACCTTCCAGGAAAAAAGCGGCACCGTCATCAACGACGTTTCAGGCGTGGGCCTCCCGCTCAATCTGAACATTTCGGAACCTGACAAAGTGACGTGGTTGCCCGGGGGCGGTCTGGCGGTGAATTCAGAGACACGCATTCTGTCGACGGGATCGGCCACGAAAGTGAACGAAGCGGCCAGGGCCGCCGACGAATTGACGGTCGAAGTCTGGGTCAAACCGGACAATATCGACCAGCAGGGCCCAGCGCGCATCGTGACGATATCCCAGGGCCCCAACAACCCCGACCGCAATTTCTCCCTGAACCAGGGCCGCTTCGGCGAGGCTGAAGGCCAGCGCGCCAAATGGTCCGGGCGCCTCTCCGCCGGGTCGAATCTCAGCCCTGGCGCCGGGACGCTGTCCTCGCCCAACGGAACGGCCACAACCGAGTTGCAGCATGTCGTCTTCACGG
>DATKEE010000197.1:0-3352 GCA_035544555.1 Candidatus Methylomirabilota bacterium | reverse complement strand
ATTGCAGATGATGCCGTGGGTTTTCTGAGACACTCTGACTTCGTCGCCGATACCCGCCAACCGGCCCCGGTCGATGGCTTGATGGCTGGACTTCCTTGGCGTCTCGGAGCCGCATTTCCCGATTCCCTATCCAGGATTGCTCTGTTATGCCTTGGTCCATGCGATCCATTCTCTCCAGCACTCTCGGATTCCTTTTCGTCTTCACCTTGACCGCCGTTGCGGCGGAACCGGCACCCGGCAAACAGGTTGAGCAATCCCTCGACACGTCGGATGGCGGCAGCATTCCCTATCTGCTCTACCTGCCACAGGATTACCAGGCATCCGGCCCCAAGGCGCCGATGATTCTGTTTCTGCACGGACGCGGAGAGAGTGACGGACCGTTGAATGTTGTGGCCAAGTGGGGGCCGCCCCGTCGTCTGGCGGCGGGTGAGCACATGAAGTACGTGGTGGTGTCGCCGCAGTGTCCACGATCCTCGTCATGGTCGGCGGATGATCAGCAGAAACGGCTGGTGGAGCTGCTCGCGCACATCCGGAAGACTCGCAACATCGACGAGGACCGGATCTATCTGACGGGCTTGAGCATGGGCGGATTCGGGAGCTGGCGGCTGGCGGCGGATCATCCGGAGCAGTTTGCCGCGGTGGCTCCGATCTGCGGCGCCGGGGATCCGAAGAACGGAGCCAAACTGGTCAATGTGCCGGTGTGGGCATGGCATGGCACCGAGGATCGCGCCGTTCCTTTCGAAAGGTCGGTGGAAATGGTGGAGTCAATCAAGGCGGCGGGCGGGACGAAGGTGCGGTTCACGAGTCTCGAACACATCGGACATTTCTCCTGGCAGGCGGCGTATCAGTCGAACGACCTGTATGACTGGTTCGACCGGCACACGGCGTCGGGGAATCGATAGGATCGAGGGGTGAAGCGAAGGTGGAAGATTCTCCTCGGCCTGTCGCTGGTGCTCGGCGTGTGTGTGGTGGCGGCGATGTGGCTGTACCGGGAGGGTCCGGGGTGGAACCAGTCAATCACGCTCGCTGATGGTTCAGTCCTGCGGTTTCGCGGAGTGACGGTGGGGACAAATCATGTCCAGGGGAGCGGACTCGGGCGGTTGGTGCGCCGGCTTCCGCAGTCGCTTCAGGATTCCGTGGCCCGGATTGCGGGTGGCAGACTGCGGGTGCACAGCCGCCGGACAATGGAAACGAATCTCCTCGTCTGGGTGGAAGCGGCGGTACCAGCGGGGAGGGCTAACACTCGTCGAGAATCAATGATCACCACCGCCGGGGGGCCGGTGGCGGGTCATGGGGCGCATCTGGCACTCTGGATGCCAACAGTGTGGATGCCAACAGGGGGGACTATCATGGTTGCGGCTGAGTTTCCGGCCTGGCCGCGCCGGGCAAGGGATCTCGAGCTGGTGTTGGTCGAGTGGACGCGGACCGGAGAACGGCAGGAGGCGGGGCGGTTCCGGTTTCCCAATCCCGAGGTGACCGACGCGCCGGTGTGGCACGCGGAGCCCCTGCCGGCGATGGATTCGGACGGGGACATTCAGGTGACGCTTGAGGCCTTTGTCTCCGGAGTGGGTCGCATGACATCCCAGGGCACCCGAGGGGATGCCGCCAGGCGTGTGAGGAAATACCGCGAAACGCAATCGGACGAAACGCCGGGCGCCTTCGTGGCATTCCGGGTGAATTCGACGGACGGGGAAAAGCGGTCCTGGAAAGTGGCCAAGGCATGGTTGAGCGACGCCACGGGCAATCATCTCAAGGCCACAAGATGGTCGGGTGGCGAGGACGGGACGCTGGAATTTCATCCGGTGCTCTGGCCGGAAGAGGAGAGCTGGAAGTTGACGATGGATCTGAAACGAACCGGGGGATTCGCCGCCGATGAATTGCTCGTGTTCACGAATCTGGATCTGCCCGCGATGGACGAAACCCACAATTTTGATCTGACCAACACGGTCCAGGGATTGAAGACCGTGCTTCGGTCGTTCGTCCGCAAACCGGACATGACCAACAACTCGTGGAGCAGCGACGACTTGAGCAGTGTTCAATTCGAGCACGACTACTTGGACGAACGGACGGTCGTGGATTTAATTTCCGTGACGCCGGCTGACGGAGGGGAGGAGATTGAAACGGGTGGGGCGGTATGGTCGGACAACTGGTTGCAGTCATCGTTCCAGACCCTGCCGAAGGACGTGACGGCGCTGAACCTCACCTACGTGATCCAGAAGACGCGGCGGGTGGAGTTTCTCGTGGACCCCAACTGGATCGAGGGCACGAATCAATTCGAAATCGAGTTGGAAGTGACGCAGTAGCGGCGATTCACTGCTGGAGGTTCGGCCTTCGAGGATCAGCGCTTTCCGTTTCGCTTCAGGTACGTGATCCCGGTCATTGTCAGCAGGGGAAGAATATGGGCCAGATCCGAATGGCGCTTAGATAAGGGCCCGATTTTTTAGGGTCTTTTTGACGTAGCGGTTGCGGTGGGGCGTTTCTTTGTACTGGTGGCGTGGTTTGTTCAACAGCGGATAGGGTTTGGGTCGGCGTTTGACTGCGCGAGGTTCTTTGCGACCGGGGCGCCATGGCACCAAGTCCCGCACGATACTCTCCACCAGTTGATCCCATAATTCCTGGCGCATGTTGCGGTTGCGGGCTCCTTGAATGGCGCTGGTATATTGGCGCACGGCATCGACCGTTCCCTTGAAGCTCACTCGCTCCATGTCCACTCCAGCCCGCCTGACGGCCTGGGCCATCAAACAGCGAATGAGATTATAAGCCACCAGGTAGGCCAGAACTTCTTTCTCGGCCATGTCGGGCGTTTTGCAGCGCAACTCTTCCATCCCCATGGTGGTCTTGAGATGCCGGAACGCCAATTCCAAATTCCAGCGCCGCGCATAGAGAGCGATGAGCTTTTCCGCGGGATAGGCTTGGCAATCCAAGAGCGTGGTCACCAGAGTGACGCGCTGCTTGCGGCCTCGGATGATGGCGTCAAATCGGAGGATGCGCACCGTGATCTTTTCGGGCAATGCCGCCCATTGCTGGGCGCTTAAAATGTCGGATTGCCGTTGACTCCTGGTCCACTCAAACAAGGCGTCCTGGCGGCCCAAGCGCCTCTGAACTCGACGGAAGTCCACCTTGCGGGTCCGGGGCAACCGGGCCAGCACATCGACTTCTTGGCGGGGCAAGCAGGCCAGGGTGGTGTAATCCGCATAAGCCCGGTCCCCCATGTAACGTTGCGCGGTGTTTCGTGGATGGGTTTCCATTTTGATTTGTGGAGGACGTTTCGTGGTTTGCGGGTTGATGGGTGGACAGGAGGCGGGCGTTTCCGGCCGATGCAACCCGGATCATCGGAGTGATCGTTTCAACT
>DATKEE010000196.1:0-9612 GCA_035544555.1 Candidatus Methylomirabilota bacterium | reverse complement strand
ATACCCTATACAGTGGAATGGCTGTTACGACAATCAGAGCTAAATGGCCACTGACCGGACAGCTCGGGTGGCGCAGAGCATCAGATGGGGACAGGGCTCTTGTGTGGGAAATCAAGCGGATGCCTGGAGTGGGGAAGGTCGGGAAATCGACCAAGTGCGGAGCTCTGTTCGAATCTCAAAGGCCGATACAACCGCGAAGCAATGAGGAGATCGGACACACCCCCTGGCCCATCAATCACGAGCTCGATAACTCGTCCGCTCGAAAAGCGGTGTAACGCGATACGGCCTCACGCTCGATTCACAGGCTTTCGACCGTCAACGCGGATCCTGCCCTCATGGGACAGCGTCCGCGTTATTCGTTTGGGGGGATGTCATCATGCACATGAGAACCGTATTCCAGCATCAAAGTTTGAACATCGATACTCGTGAAGAAGCGCGCCCTGAGGCCGTCCGGCCCGAAATCGGCGGGAATCCGCAAAATCCCTTGCCGGCTTGGAAACGGGGCCTCGATCTGTTCGGGATACTGCTCCTGTTGCCGGCGGCCCTGCCGTTGATGGCCTTCCTCTGGATGTTCATCAAGTGGGTTTCACCCGGTCCGGCCGTCTTTCGACAGGAACGCATGGGATTCCGAGGCCGCCCGTTCACCTGCCTGAAGTTCCGCACCATGAAGATCAATGCCGAGGTGGACACGCATCAGTTTCACGTGCGTGATCTGATCGCCTCGAACAAGCCCATGCAAAAAATCGACGGGAACGATCCGCGGGTCATCCGGTTCGGAAACATCCTCAGATCGAGCGGCTTGGATGAACTCCCCCAGCTCATCAACGTTCTTCGCGGCGAAATGAGCCTGGTCGGACCCCGTCCCTGCACGCGATACGAGTACGAGCAGTACACTGAGGCGCACAGGCGCCGGTTCAACGCCGCCCCGGGCCTCACCGGGCTCTGGCAGGTGAGCGGAAAGAACCGGACCACCTTCTCGGAAATGGTGGAACTGGACATCGCATACACCGAGAAAAAAACCCTTTGGATGGACTTGAAAATCCTGACCAAAACCGCCGGCGTGGTTCTCGATCAAATGAATCAGCTTCGAGCCAATCGCCGTCAGCAGTCGTAAACAAGTCGGAAATCAGGAAGGACAGCTATGAAGAAACTCATCTCGGTAGGCGTCGTTGGTTGTGGCTATTGGGGCCCCAACCTCATCCGCAACTTTCGCACTCAACCGGATTGCCGACTGAAGATGATCTGCGACCTCAGTGAGGAGCGGCTCCGCCACCTCCGCTCGCTCTATCCCGAGGTCGAAGGGAGCAGGGACTTTGGACAGATGCTGAACGGAGCCCGCCTGGATGCCGTGGTGATCGCCACCAGCGTGAACCAGCACCACAAGATGGCCAAGGCCAGCCTCCAGGCCGGCAAGCACACGTTCATCGAAAAGCCGATGGCCAGTTCCGCCGCCGAGTGCGAGGAACTCATTGAAATCGCCCGCCGAAAGGGACTGGTCCTGATGATCGGGCACACCTTCCTCTATTCGGCCCCCGTTCGGAAAATCAAGGAGATCGTCACGAATGGTGACATCGGCGACATTCGCTACATCAATTCCCGGCGCCTGAACCTGGGCCTCTTCCAGAAGGATATCAATGTGGTCTGGGATCTCGCGCCGCACGACATCTCCATCATCCTCTATATCATGGACGGGCTTCCCCTGAACGTGAATTGCAGCGGCAACGCCCATATCACCCCGGGTGTCGAAGACGTGACCAGCATGTGCCTGAACTTCGAGCGCGACCGTTTCGCCACCATTCAGAACAGTTGGCTCGAACCGCGCAAGGTCCGCGAAATGACCATCGTCGGCTCCAAACGAATGATCGTCTATGACGACGTCCAGCCGCTCGAGAAGATCAAGATCTACGACGCCCGTGTCGATACCCCGCCGCATTACGACACCTTCGCCGAGTTTCATTACGCCTATCACTACGGCGACGTCTATGCCCCGCATGTGAAACAGGAGGAACCCCTCAAGACCGAGTGCGCCCACTTCCTCGACTGCATCCGCACCGGCTCCACGCCCATTACGAGCGGGGATCGTGGGCTGGAACTGGTCCGCATCCTGGAGGCTTCCGATGTGTCGCTCCGACGCGGCGGCGCGCCGGTGGACATGCGGGCGCCCGCGAAAGTCTCCCATGGCAACAATGGAAAGCCCGCGACCGGCAATAACGGACATATCGTCCGCTTCGAATCTTCTCGGGCGCGGCAGCGGAAGAACAAGAAGGGCCGCAAGATCCGCACGGCCGCGTGAGGGAGGAGTGGCGAGTGACGAGTGACAAGTGGCCAGTCACTCCCGCTGACCACTCACTTCACTCATCACTGCCCACTGCCTTTCCATGACGCCCGACTTCTCCCGCATCGCCCCCGACGTCAAACTCGGCCGGAACGTCCGGCTCTTTGCCTTCGTCAATCTCTATGGATGCGAGATTGGCGACGACACCCGGGTGGGAACGTTCGTCGAGGTGCAGAAGGGCGCGAAGATCGGCCGCCGTTGCAAGATCTCCAGCCACACGTTCATCTGTGAAGGCGTGACCATCGAGGATGACGTCTTCATCGGTCACAATGTGACCTTCATCAACGACCTTCACCCCCGCGCCACCAACGCCGACGGCACGCCGCAGACCGAAGCCGACTGGAAATGCAAACCCACGCTCATCAAACGCGGCGCCTCCATCGGTTCCAGCGTCACGTTGCTGTGTGGCATCACGGTCGGTGAAGGCGCCCTGGTGGGCGCGGGCAGCGTCGTCACGAAGGACGTGCCACCGCAAGCCGTGGTCGCCGGCAACCCGGCAAGAGTGATGAGGGGGCAGTGACGAGGGATGAGTGAAAAGTGAGTGGGCAGTGACTGACCACTCATCACTCCTCACTCGTCCCTGATCCCTCGCCCCTCATCACTGACCACTGACCACTCCTCACTCCCCATGCACGTCCCATTCCTTGATCTCAAACTGCACCACGAACCCATTCGCGCCGAAGCCCTCGCCGCCATCGCCGAAGTCGTCGATTCCGGCGCGTTTGCCGGCGGCCCCTACGTCGCAAAGTTCGAGGAGGATTTCGCGCGATTCTGCGAGACCCCTTGCGCTGTCGGCGTCGGCAACGGCACCGATGCCCTGTGGCTCGCCTTGCTGGCCCTGGGAGTCGGCCATGGAGACGAGGTCATCACCGTTCCCGCCACGTTCATCGCGACCGCCGAGGCGATCACCTACACCGGCGCAAAATCGGTCTTTGTGGACATCGAGGAGCGGACCTGCACCTTGGACCCCAATCGACTCGAAGCGGCCATCACACCGCGCACCAAAGCCATTATACCCGTCCATCTCTTCGGCCAGATGGCCGACATGGATCCGATCCTCGAGATCGCCGCAAGACACAATTTGCCGGTGATCGAGGATGCCGCCCAGGCGCACGGCGCGCGGTACAAAGGCCGCGCGGCGGGATCGATGGGCCGTGCCGGTTGCTTCAGCTTTTATCCGGGCAAGAACCTTGGCGCTTTCGGCGAGGCCGGCGCCGTGGTGACCCACGACGAGGATTTGAAGCGGAAGATTGAAATGTTCCGCGACCACGGGCAGTCCCGGAAATACTTTCACCAATACGTCGGCTGGAACGCGCGAATGGACGGCATTCAGGGCGCCGTGTTGCGCATCAAGCTGCGCCACCTCGAATCGAACAATGACAAGCGCCGCGCCAATGCGAGAACCTACGGGGAACTCCTGAACGGCCTTCCCGGCGTGGTGCTCCCGACGGAGGCTGCCGACCGGCGGCATGTTTATCACCTTTACGCGATCCGCGTTCCGGACCGCGACCGCGTGTTGACGGAATTGAACAAGGCGGGAATCGGTTGTGGCATTCATTACCCGGTGCCGCTGCATCTCCAGGAAGCTTACGCCGGACTCGGCCAGGGTCCCGGTTCGTTTCCCGTGGCCGAGCGCTGCGCCGGCGAGTTCCTGTCCCTGCCCATGTTTCCGGAACTGACACGCGCCCAGATTGAACGAGTTGCCGAAGCGGTGAAGGCAGTGATGAGTGATTAGTGGTCAGTGATCGGTGAGTGGTGAAGGATAAAATGAGCCCGCCCTCACCCCGGCCCTCTCCCTCGAGGGAGAGGGGGAAACGTCGGCAGTCTTGTGGCGGATTGGGTTTTGATTGAATTCGAACCCATCTCATCGCGAATCGCGAAGCAGCGCCGATTGCCGGGTGTACATCAAAACACCCAGTGCGCGTGGATCGCTTTTCCCTCTCCCCGGGGGAGAGGGTCAGGGTGAGGGCGACTTCGATTTACAGTTAAACTCGCTGTCAGTCCGCCAGTATTGTGCACGCAGCCGCTTTGTTCAAAGTTCGGCGTTAAATGTTCAGCGTTCTCCCACCCTGCTGAGACTCGTAGTTCACCGGTTCAATGACGCGGCCTGGCACTTTTGAATCTGAAGGCCGGCCAATCAACCTCATCAACTCGATCAACGATCCCGGCTGGGACAAACAGATCTCTGGTTGCCCGGATGCCTCCGTTTTCCATACCGCCGGCTGGACACGCGTCCTGATCGACACCTATGGCTTTCAACCTCTGCACCTGGTGTTCGACGGTGGATCGCAACCACAGGCGATTCTGCCTTTGATGGAAATGCGGGGTATTCTCGGCTCGCGTCGTGCCGTTTCACTGCCTTTCAGTGACACCTGTCCGCCACTCGTCCACCCCCACCCTGGTAGCATCCGACGTCAGTCGGATCACTCTCCCCGGAGCGGGTCAGACTCCTGTTTCCTCAACGAACCGGTTGCGCAATACGAGGGGCTCTTACAGGCCGGCATCGATCTGGCCCGTGAGCGTCGGTGGCGGTTCATCGAATTCCGCTTGCCGGGACCCGGCTTTCCCGGAAAACCCGCATACTGTCGCTACCACGGCCACGGACTGGATTTAACGCCGCCGAAAGACACCCTATTTGATTCATTCGCTTCCGCGACACGCAGGGGAATTCGCAAGGCGGAACAGTCGAGGCTTGATCTTGAGGTCTCGCGGGAACGAGCCGCCCTCCGGCACTACTACGATCTGCACTGCGACACCCGTAAGCGCCAGGGCGTGCCACCCCAATCCTGGAGGTTTTTTAGCGCCATTCACGAACATCTGCTACGACACAACCAGGGATTCGTGGTGCTTGCGCGCAAGAATGACCGACCCGTGGCGGGTTCGGTCTTTCTGCATTTCAACGGCCGGGCCGTTTACAAGTTCGGCGCTTCGGATTTCCGCTTCCAGCATCTTCGCGCGAACAATCTCGTGATGTGGCAGGGCATCCGGCACTGCCGAAATATCGGATGCCGGAACCTGGACTTTGGACGCACCGACCACGAGAACGAGGGTCTGCGCCGATTCAAACAGGGCTGGGGAACGCGCGAGTTCCCAATCACTTATCATCGTTATTCCACCGATCGGAATGAGTTCCTGGAGTCCACGCGGAAGGGGCCTGGATGGTTGAATGCGGTGTTCAGGCATGTACCCGTCCCCCTGGCGCGCCTGGTCGGTGCCTTGCTGTATCGTTACGCCGCCTGATGCATCGGAAACCACGGATGGGCGAGGGTTAGTGATGAGTGACGAGTGATGAGTGGCCGGTCGGGATCGTGTTCCACCGCGTCCCAGATTTGCCGAAGGCGCACAGGTGACGGAAACAGTCGGGAAGCGCACAGAAGGCAACGAAACGAAGAAATATGGGAGCGCGGCCAGCTTGCCCGCGCGCCGGCGCAAATCATCAATTTGACCTTCAAAACCTTGTGACCGACGTTGCCGCCTGATTTGAACCGATGTCGATGAGATTCTCGCCTGACAGGACCCGATCAATCCACCTCCCCAACCATCATGAATGAGCAAGACACACAACCCACCGCCTCCTCCTCCATTACGCCGGAGGCCGTCCTCATCGCGTTGTTCCGGCGGCGCTGGTTGATCCTCGGCTTCACCCTCCTAGGTCTGGCCGCCGCCGCCGGCGCCTGGTTCCACTTCCAGCCGCTTCATCGTTCCCAAGCCAGACTGATGGTCAAGTATGTCGTCGAAAACCGGAACGTGGAACCCGATCAGGACGGCCAGATCCGCTCCACCGATCCGGGCGGCGACGCCATCATCAGTTCGGAACTCGAGATCCTGACCAGCCGGGACCTGGCCGAGCAGGTTGCCGGGATCGTCGGACCCGAATTGTTGGAAAAGTTGCTGGGTGCGACCAACGGACCCAACGCGGTCCGCCGGGCCGCGGGCGTGATTGCCGGGGGCCTCACAGTCGGATCGCCTCGCAGGAGCACGACCATCCATTTGACCTTTCAGCACCGGGACCCCGATGTGGTGGTGCCGGTGCTCGAGAACCTGGTTCGGCTCTATCGCGCGAAACACGAGCAGGTGCATCGCGGTGCCGGCATGTTGGACACCTTCTGGACCGCCCAGCGCGATCAGTTGCGGGCGGATATCACCCGGATCGAGGAGGATTTGCGGAGAAAGAAGGAGGAGGCTGAAACCATTTCACCCGCCGAAACGCAACGCGCCCTGGCCGCACATGAATCCCAGATCCGGCAGCAATTGCGCGAGGCTCAACTCCGGATCGCGGAACGGCACGTGATGGATGCGGCCAGAGAGGCGACCACTCCGGACATGGACGTCCAGGAATACTCGATGTCCGATGACTTCATCAGCGACTACAGAATCCTGCTCAGTCAGATCGGCATGCTGCGGCAGAGGGAGGCGGAGTACCAGCTCAGGTTGACAGATGAACATCCCGAAGTGATCGGCGCGCGAGAACTTCGGCTGGAACTCCAAGCGAAAAGGCGAGAGTTGGAACAGGAGCATCCGGGCTTGCAGAGTGTCGCGCTGGCCGGCAACAGTTCAACCGGGCAGGGCGCCGCCGGCATGGGAATCCAGACGCTCGAAGCCAGGATGGAGAGCCTGACGAATCAGTTGAGTCAGATTCGCGCCGAGGCCTCGCGCCTGGACCGTATCGGGTCCGAGATCTCCGATCTCATGCGTCAGAAGGAGGAACTCGAAACCCGCCACCGCTTCTACCTCTCCAGTCTCGAGCGGATCAGCATGAACGAACGGCTCGGCCCGGGTTCCATCTCGAACATCATCGACATCCAGAAGCCCACCCCGGCCGGCCTCGATACCTCAAAGCGCATGAAAGCGGCGGCGGGCGCGGGCGCGGGCGGCCTCGGCCTGGGCATCGCCCTGGCCCTGCTCCTGGAACTCTTCCTGAACAAGACCATCCGGGGACGCAAGGACCTCGAATCCAAACTCAAACTCTCCTATTTCCTTTCCATTCCGGAACTCGATTCCAAGAGCCGGATGTCCGCCAAATCCCAAAAGAAGACCCGTCTCCTCGCCGCAAAGACCGGAGACTCCGCCGGGGACGAACCTTCCGAGGAACCGCTCGAAGTGGCTCCCTGGGAAAACGAACATCCCCTCACCCTCTATTTTGCCGCTCTGCGCGACCGGTTGGTGGCGAACTTTCAGATGCGCCACCTGAGCCATAAACCCAAGCTGGTCGGTGTCACCGGCTGTTCTCCCAAGTCCGGAGTCTCCACCCTGGCCACCGGCCTGGCCGCCGCGCTGTCCCAGACCGGCGATGGCGCCGTCCTGCTGGTCGATATGAACGTGGGGCACGGCACGGCGAATCCGTTTCGCTGGGGCCGGCCCGATTGCGCGCTGGCCGACCTGCTGGATGCGCGAGGATCGAACGCCGCCCAGGTGGATAAGAACCTTTACATGGCCTCCGGGTCCGAGCGCAATGGCACCGTCCGGCCCATCGGCCCCAAGGCGTTCACCGAGCTGGTGCCGGACCTCAAGGCCAGCCGGTTCGATTACATCATCTTCGACATGCCGCCCGTCACTCAGACCAGCCCGACCGTCGTGCTCTCGGGCATGATGGACAAAGTGCTGTTCGTCGCTGAACCGGGAAAGACCAACGCCGCCACCGCCAAACAGGCGTGCGAACTCCTAGAACAACACGGCGCCGACCTCGTCGGTGTCATCAACCGCCTGCCCGATGACCTGCCGAAGTGGTTGAAATCAGAACTGACGTAGAGCCCTTCCTAAAGACAGTAGCAGCGGACGTAAGTCCGCTCCAACCTGCCGAAGGCGCACGGAACAGGTGAAACGACACAGACCCACGGTCTCGGGGCATGACTTCGTTGGCTGGAAAACCGCGGATGGGCACCGATGGACGCGAATGAAGGCAAGGGAATGAGAAATGGGAGCGCGGACAGCTTGTCCG
Organism: Candidatus Methylomirabilota bacterium; assembly: GCA_035544555.1. Lineage (GTDB taxonomy): Bacteria > Verrucomicrobiota > Verrucomicrobiia > Limisphaerales > DATKEE01 > DATKEE01. The sequence continues at coordinate 1,339 of DATKEE010000196.1, read as the reverse complement.
CGCGTCGGGAACAGGAACAGGTTCGCGGGCAGGTTTGCTAACGACGCACGGGCAGGACGATGCCGCCGCGCCGCCTTGTGTTGCCGAAGGATTGCAGAAAAAACAGGATCGGCAAAGGAATGGAGGCAAGGGAATGAAAACATCACCAGGAGGTTGTATTCCGGTTTCAGCGCGCCCTTCACGACTGGGTCACGGTCCGTCGCCTGGGCAAGGTGGTCGCCGCTCCCATCGACATGGTCCTGTCGCCGCACCGGGTCGTGCAACCGGACGTGGTCTATATCACCAAGGAAAGACTCCAAATCATTCAGCGGGTCATCATGGGACCGGTGGATCTCGTCACCGAAGTGATTTCGCTTGGCGGGCGCAATCGGGATCGCATCGAAAAGCGGGACCTCTACGAGCAGCACGGGATCCGGGAATACTGGATCATCGATCCGGAAGCGAATACCGCGGATGTTCTCGCCCTGGTGAACGGGCGCTACGAACTGGCCATGCGTTGCGGTCCCGGCCAGACGGTCTCCTTCCGCCAGACAGAGGATTCTAAGAATTCCGCTTTCCGCTTTCCGCATTTGGCCTTTTGGCATTGTCCCATGGTGCGTAGTCCCGTATTTGGTCAACGCTCGTGAACCTCCGCAACCGCGTCTATTACCGGCTCAAGCCATTGTTGCCTGCTGCGATTCGGATGCGGGTCCGCCGCTGGCATACCCGGAGAACACACCAGTCGTCCAGTTCCATCTGGCCCATCCTTCCCGGTTCGGAGACCCCACCGGACGGCTGGCCGGGCTGGCCCGATGGAAAGAAATTCGCGGTGGTGTTGACGCACGACGTGGAAGGCCCCCGGGGCCTCGCCAATTGTCGTGCCCTGATGCAGCTCGAAAAAGAGCTTGGCTTTCGTTCCTCGTTCAACTTCATTCCAGAAGGCCCGTATCGCGTCAGCAGGGAGCTGCGCGAAGAACTTGTCGCAGAAGGCTTCGAGATTGGTGTGCATGACCTGCATCACGATGGCAAACTCTTCCGCAATCACGATGAATTCCTCAGGCGCGCCGCGCGAATCAACGGCTATTTGAAGGAGTGGGGGGCAGTCGGATTTCGCGCAGGGTTCATGATGCGCAACCTGCCGTGGCTGCACCATCTGGACATCCAGTACGACGCCTCGACATTCGACACCGATCCGTTCGAACCCCAGCCCGACGGTGCCGGCACCATCTTCCCCTTCTGGGTTCCGGCGCCGGTTGGACAGAAGTCGGATCGTCCCTCGTCTCTCCAACCTCCGACCTCCGACCTCGGATCTCGGATCTCGGATTTCTCGGCTCGCCGGGACGGCTACGTTGAGCTGCCT
>DATKEE010000195.1:0-4350 GCA_035544555.1 Candidatus Methylomirabilota bacterium | reverse complement strand
TCGCCGGACAGCCGGGCGCATCACCCGTCCCCGCATTGAGCGCCGCCCTCGATGGCGGAGATCTCGTTCTGTCCTGGCCAATCACGGCGGATATCTTCCTCCTTGAAACGACTGAAAGCCTGAGCCCACCGGTCACCTGGAACGACGCGGGCATCACCCCTTCGGAGGAGGAAGACGAATTTGTCGTTCGCTATCAGATCACAGACGCGATGCAATTGTTCCGCTTGCGACGGCAATAGCCGCGGACGAATGGGAACCACGCGCTCCGCGGTCAAGCTCACGGTCGAGTCCCCACGTCACCACAACAACATCGATGAAGAATCCCGAAAACCATTCGTTGCCGGTTTGTTTTGTTGTCGGCCGGCGGAAACTTGCACGAACCCAATCCGGCATGCATGAATAATCCCATGAAAACCCTCCGTCTGTTCCCTCTCGTCCTGTGCCTCGCCCTGGTGGCGCCCGCCGCGCCGGCCCAGGAGAAAATCAACGCCCTGTTCATCTCGGGCGGCGGCTACCACGATTACGAAAAAACCACCCCGTATCTCGCGGAACAGATCGGCAAACAAATCCCGATCCAGTGGACCGTCAAATACGGCCTCGACGCCTTCCAGGACGAATCGTTCGGAGAAGGATTCGACGTCATCGTTTACGACTGCTGCTTTCCGGGCGAAAACAACCCCAAAGGCGTCGAGAACGCGCTGCGCGCCACCCGCGAAGGCACGCCCACCGTCATCGTCCATTGCGCCACCGTCTGCTTTCTGTCACTTCCCGAATGGCAGAAGCTGGTCGGCCACACCATCAAGGGCCATGACAAGTACCGCGCCATGCAAACCGTGAAAGCGGACCCGGAGCATCCCATCATGAAACGGTTCCCCGACAACTGGCAAACGGAGGGCGACGAGCTTTATCGCATCTCCGTCCCCGGCGAGAATTCCCACGCGCTCCTCAAGGCGAAAAGCCCCGAGGATGACAAGGAACACGCCGTCGCATGGACCCATCAATACGGCCAGGGCCGCGTCTTCGCCACTTCGCTCGGCCACGACCTCAAGACCATCGAGGACAAGGACTACCACGCGCTGCTGGCCAACGGCATCCTCTGGACTTTGGAAAGACTGGACCAGGAACCTTCGCCATGACACCCGCCACCGGCCTTCCCTCCCGCCATGCGTAAATCCTCGCTTCTCAACCGGACTCTGTCCGTCGCGACACTGACACTGGTGTGCGCCGCGGGCCTCGATGCAACCGTTCTGGCACAAACCGGCGCTTCCCATGCCCTCCCTCCCCGGTTTCAACCCGTCCACCGCCTCCTCGCCGATCACGTCGAACGCCGCCAGATCGCCGGCGCAGTGGCTCTGGTGGTGCACGACGGAAGGGTGGTTTTCTCCGACACCGTCGGCCTTCGCGATGTGGAGCAGTCCAGGCCCACGACCCGCGACACCCTCTTTCGCATCGCGTCGATGACCAAACCGGTCACAAGCGTCGCGGTAATGATGCTTCTGGAGGAGGGCCGCCTGGAACTGTCCGATCCATTGTCGAAACACCTGCCGGAGTTCGCGAATCCAACCGTGCTGGAAACGTTGCCCGACGGGGGACATCGAATTGTGCCCGCCCGCCGCGAAATCACCCTTCACGATCTGCTCACCCATACCTCGGGAATCAGCTATCGATTCTTCGGCCAGGAACCGCTCAGCCGGCTGTACGCCGGCGCAAACGTGTCGGACGGCCTCGCTGAAACACCGGGGTCACTCGCCGAAAACATCCGGCGCCTGGCCACCGTCCCACTCGCCCACCAACCCGGTGAACAATGGCAGTACGGGCTCTCCACCGACGTCCTCGGTCGCGTTGTCGAGGTGGTCTCGGGCCAGTCGCTGGACGAGTTTTTCCAGAAGCGCATCTTCGAGCCCTTGCGCATGACTGACACCTGCTTCTTCACCTCAAAGGAACAAGTCCCACGGCTTGCCGCCCTGTACCAACCCGCCGATGAAGGATCCCTCCGGCGCGTTGGCAAGGGCCTGCAAACCTCCGGCTCTCTGCTTTACTCCGCCACCTCCCACGTCCAGGGACCCAGGACTTTTTATTCGGGAGGCGCCGGGCTCGTCTCAACCGCTCCCGATTACGCCCGGTTTCTCCAGATGCTGCTCAACGATGGCAAGCTGGACGGCACCCGGCTGCTCAAGCTGGAATCGGTGGCCGCCATGACCCGAAACCAGATCGGCGAACTGAACGGCCTGTTCACCGTTCACGGGGACAAGTTCGGCTTCGGTTTCGGCGTTCATTCCGAAAAGGGCAAACGTCACGGCGCCTCCATCGGCACCTGTTCCTGGGGCGGTCTCTACCACACTTATTTCTGGCTGGACCCACAGCGCAAAGTCATTGGCCTGCTTTTGACGCAACTCTACCCCTCCGACCACCTGTCCCTCCGGACCAGCTTTCAACATGCGGTTTACCAGGCGCTGGACGCATCCAAATCACCCTGACCCCGGCCGCTCACTCTCAGTCATCACAGCAATGCTTCACAGAGCGCGTTCTGGATATCGTAGCAGCGGACGTGAGTCCGCTCTGACTCTACTTCAACTGGCGCAAAAGTGAGCCGATTCACGTGGACTGATACGCACGTCTGCGTTTTAAAAACACGCTCTCAAGCTTATCAGGCGAGTCTAGAAAACCCCGGTTGGGTGTCCCGCCTTCAGGCGGCCCATGGCGCAAACCGTCTGAAGGCGGCACGCGGAACGCGATCCGGCGATCCCATGATAGTTTTCCAAACACGCTCTCAGCCTCTCCGAACCTTCTTGAAACCATGAATCGCACCCCACACTTCCCGCTCGCCTTACTCTGTGCGTCGATCCTGACGGCGCAACCCGCTGCCGTCCCCTTCGACCCTGTCGAAATCGACCGCCAGCCCCCCCGAAATCCCTGGATCAAGACCGTCGGCGACCTCAATGGCGACGGCTTCAACGACATTATCATCGGCGGTCAGAACGGCCCGCTGGTCTGGTACGCCTGGCCCGACTGGACGAAATCCGTCATCGCCGACACCGGCTATGACTCCGTGGACGGTGCCGTCGCGGACGTCAACGGAAACGGCCATCTGGACGTCATCATCGGCGGGGTGCTTTGGTATGAAAATCCCGGCCCTGACCTCGCTGCCGCCGGCCCCTGGCAATCCCATCGCATCGGCAGGCACAGAACCCACGACCTCGAAGCCGGCGACCTCGATGGCGACGGCAAAATCGACATCGTGGTGCGTGGTCAGACCGGTTTCGGCCACGAGGAGGGTCACCGCATCCTTCTCTACCGCCAGATCACCCCCACCGAGTGGCGGTCCCGTGAACTCGCCTGCCCCCCCGGCGAGGGACTGAAACTCGCCGACCTCAACCGCAATGGCCGCCCCGACATCGTCATCGGAGGACGCTGGTATGAAAACGACCGCGACATCCTCGACGGCCCATGGCGGGAACATGTCTTCACAACTGCGTGGGAACATGGCGATGCCGTCGTCGCAGTGGGCGATCTCACCGGCAACAAACGTCTGGACGTGGTGCTGTCCCCGGCGGAAGGTGCCTATCGCCTCTCCTGGTTCGAGGCGCCCGACGATCCGCGCCAGACCGAATGGAAGGAACACGTCATCGAACCCGCCACCGACCACATCCACGGCATGGACCTCGGCGACTTCGACAGCGACGGACATCTCGACATCGTCGCCGCAAAAATGCACCAGGGAACCGCTCCTCGAGAAGTCGCCGTTTATCGCAACCAGGGCCGCGGCAGGGGCTGGGACAAGCAGGTGCTCTCCACTCGCGGCTCACACAATATTCTCGTCGCCGACATCGGCGGGGATGGCCGCCCGGACGTGCTCGGCGCCAATCACGGAGGCGAACATCAGCCGGTCGAACTGTGGAGGAACCAGCCGCCGCGGACGGATGCCGGCCCGATGCAGTTGATCGAGGACGCCTCGGACCCCGATGCCGGCAACCTTTCCTGCTACAAGATCGTCACCCCCACGGCCACTTACTTTCTCGAAAAATACGGCGCGGGCCTCTCCAGCATGATCGACCGGGAAGGCCACAACTGGATCCACTTCCACCCGCGTCCAGGCAGCGGCGCGGCCGGCGAATGGCGCGGTTTTCCCAATGCGGTTTACCGCGAGGCCGGCAATTATTTCCATGCCCGAAACAGTGCCACCGATCCGTCCACCCTCCGCGTCGAGCATGTCGGACCCGAACGGATCACCCTCTCCGCCGTGGCCAACAACGGCCTGTGGGCCGGTCGCTACGACTTCTTTCCCTCCCACTGCACCTTCACAATGACCCGCATGCCCGAAGGACACAAATACTGGGTCCTTTACGAAGG
>DATKEE010000194.1:0-5740 GCA_035544555.1 Candidatus Methylomirabilota bacterium | reverse complement strand
AGGGGGACCGACGCGACCGATTTTCAGGGACGACGCCGGCCGGGAACGCTTCGTGGCGATGCTGGTGACGGTGGGATGGATTGCGGAGCGATTGCGGATGCGGAGCCGCCAACGTGAACACGCTGCTGGAGCGTTGGCGGCGTGAAAGGCGAAAGTAGCCATTCATAAGAACTGACCCCTTTAAGTAGCCATTCATAAGAACTGACCCCTTTATGGATATTGAATCGGGAAAGGCTGCAACCTTTAGAGCGTGTTTGGAAAATCATCATGGGATCGCCGGATCGCGTTCCGCGTGCCGCCTTCAGACGGTTTGCGCCATGGGCCGCCTGAAGGCGGGACACCCAACCGGGGTTTTCAAAACACGCTCTTAGCAGCCGGGTCGGTGAATCGGCGCCGGGAACGCGCGCGGGCAGTTGCTCCGGCAGCCGCTCGAATGTTCGGTTCTCGCCGCGCATGCTTCGCGGCGAAGGGATTCAGGCCGGTTGCGTGTTTCCCGCGATGAGGCCGGGCGCGATTGTCGCGGAGCCGGTCTCACTTCACGGAATAGGCGTCGGAAATCCGCATGGCGACGCGATACCATTGATGTTCCCAGTAGCGCTCGCGGCTCAGTGGATTGGGATCCGGGTTCCACCAGACAACGACCTCCCCGCTTTCTCCGTCGATTCCAACAATCTCCTCGCGATAATCGCCCGCGACATCGGCGGGAAAGCATTGGCGAACCGGGGTGTCGAACCATTCGACGATGTGGCCGGTCAACGGCTCGAAGATGACCGGATTGGCGATTCCGCCCAGTGAGGCATGTTCGAAGCGGCCGCGCATGAAGCCCTGTTGTGTCGGTGTTCCCATCCAATCGATGAAGGTGGTTCCGCCGGGCGCCCAATCCCGCTCTTTGCCTTCCGGGGGGAATTGGCTCTTGAAGTCGTAGGAACCGATCAGCCTGCCGCGCGAATCGAAAAGAAACGGGAAGCGGTAGGTTCTGTCCGAATTGTTGTCCTTGTTGGCCCACCAGCTTTCGAGCCCGGGACGGGAAGGGTCAAACTCGCCCACGATTCCTTTCTGGGGTTCCCGGTTTTCGAAATCGCCGCGGAAAACGATCCCTTGCGCGCGGACGCATCCCACCCATTGATTTCCGCCTTCGGTGACCAGAAAAATTTCCAGTCCGGGCAGATCGGGACGGGCGTCGTGGATCTTGATGCTGTCGTAGTGGCCGAACGAGGTTGGCAGCCGCCAGTCATGAGCGATCTGGCCGTTGTCATCGATGATCACCGCGCCGCAAACCTCATCCCGACCATCGCCATCGACGTCCATGGCGCGGGCGCCATAGTGGCGGCCGCCGATGTAATCCGTGTTATGCCACAGCACCTCGAATTCTCCGTCCGCGTAAGAGTCGAGCTTCACGGCTGTGACGCGATGGAAGGGGTTGTGAGGATCGGGGGCGTTGCGGCTGTCGCCGTCCTCGTATTCCGCCTGGAGCAGGGCATCGACGCTTCCCTTGCCGCGAAAGTTGCACACCTGGACCATGCCGCCCCATCGGCCGCCGCCTTCGGGCAGGGCGACCGTCCCCCGTTGCCTGGTTTCACCGGATCGGGCATCGCGGATGACGAGGCGATTGGCCGTATCGATGTGAAGCAACTCGGGCTTGTCGTCCCGGTTGATGTCGGCGATGTAAAAGCCGGGACCGAAATGGCCGGGCAACCCTTTGAATTCGGCCTTCATGTTCAGGCGCATATCGGGGATGGTTTTGGTCCAGAGTTCGTTGCCGTAATGATCGTACGCGCCGATGTAAGCGTTGCCGGACTCTTCGCCCTGTCGGCCCTCCTTGTAACTGATGACGTAATCCATGAGGCCGTCCCCGGTGACATCGTGAATGACTAGGCCGCCCTTGTCGTTCCGGTAGGCATCATCCGACCAAAGGGGGATGGTGACTTTAAAGCGGAAAGGGTTATTGGGGTATTGGGGCCATTTGACGTCAGGGGATTGCCGGCCGGCGTCGTCCGCCGCGTTTGCCGGTGACATCGCCGTGAGGAGGCCGGCCGCGAGACCGGTCATGGTTAAAGCAATCAAGGCGCGGAATGGCGGGAATATGAACTGGTTTTTCATGAAGAGGAAGGAGGGGATGTTGGCTGCCGGTTTTCGCGGGCGAAGACGTTCATGGTCACCTTGAGGGCGATGGTGTAGATCGCCAGGCCGACGGCCCAGATGCCGGCGGTGATTTTCCATTCCAGGAGGGACGGCTGGTATTCGACCATTTCGTGGAGCGAGGACGGGATGAATCCGGGAATGATCAGACCCATGCCCTTCTCGATCCAGATGCCGGCGAAGGCCAGCGCGCAGGCGGTGATCAGCATCCACGAGTGCTCGTACACCTTCGGGCAAAGCAGGAACAGGGCGGCGAGGACTGTCATGATCATCGAGGTCCAGATCCAGGGCACCAGCGCGTGGTAGCCGTGGAGGCCGAAGTAAAGGTAGTGCGCGGACGAGGTGTGGGCGCCGCCGGTGTAAAACTCCGTGAACACCTCCGAGATGACCATCACCAGGTTGATGAGGATGGTGACGCGCATGATTTGAACCAGGGTGCGAACCGCTCCGGCGCCGAAGTCGCCGCCCACGACCCGCCGGATGACCATGAGCGCCACGATGATGAACGCCGGTCCCGAGACAAACGCGGACGCCAGAAACCGCGGTGCCAGAAGCGCCGTATTCCAGAAGGGGCGCCCACCCAGTCCGCAATAGAGGAACGCCGTCACGGTGTGGATCGAGATTGCCCACACAATCGAGAGGAACACAAACGGCACGTACCACTTTGGATTGGGCGCGCGGCCCAGAAACCGCATGTAGAGCAGGTAGCCGCAGATGTGGAGGTTCAACACCAGGTAGCCGTTCAACACAATCACGTCCCACGTCAGCATCGAGACCGGGAAGTTGAACCGGCCCAGCCCCGGAATGAGGTGCCAGAAGCGGTCCGGGCGGCCGAGATCGGCGACGACGAACATGAGGCACATGATGATGGCCGCGATGGCGAGGAGTTCGCCGATGATGACCACGTCGTGCATGTCCTCGTCGTGGTAGAGGTAGGCGGGGATCACCATCATCACGCCGCCGGCGGCGAGCCCGACGAGGAAGGTGAAGTTCGCGATGTAAAGGCCCCACGAGACGTGGTCGTTCATGTGGGTGAGCGCCATGCCATCGCGCACCTGGACCGCCCACGCGTTGGCGCCGACGAGCGCCACGGCGGTGAGCACCGTCATCCAGACGTAGAACGCCCAGTTGCCGTCGAAGGCCTCCCAGAGGACGCGCGCCAGGAATCGCGTGTAATTGCGCCAGTGGCCCGGGGCGTCCGGAGCGGACGGGGTTGAGGTGGCTGGAGTCGCGGGATTCATCCGGGATCAGACATCGAAGAAGTAAAAGAACTGCGGTTTGAGCCCGAGTTCCTCCTTGAGCACGAACACCCGCTTGTGGGCGAGCACCTGTCGAATCTCCGAGTTTGGGTCGAGCAGGTTGCCGAAGACGCGCGCTCCTGTGGGACAGGCTTCGAGGCACGCCGGGAGACGACCATTGCGTGTGCGATGCAGGCAGAAATGGCACTTCTCCATGGTGCCCTGCGGGCGGATGCGGTTGCTGAGGTAACCCTGGTTCGGGTTGATATCGCCCGCCGGAATCTGCGGCTTGGTCCAGTTGAAGCGCCGCGCGTGATAGGGACACGCGGCCTGGCAGTAACGGCATCCGATGCACCAGTTGTAATCCACCACCACGATGCCGTCGGGTTCCTTCCAGGTGGCCTCGACCGGGCAGACGTCCACGCACGGCGGGTGCTCGCACTGCTGGCATTGCACGGGCATGTAGAACTTGTCCGGCTGCGGCACGGTGTGGTCGTAATGCACGTTGCCCTTCTCCATGTCGAACGAGCCTTTCTACATTTCGAACACGCGGATGTAGGATTGATTCGACGGCCGGTCGTGGTTGTTTTCCAGGTGACAGGCCTCGGCGCATTTGCGGCAGCCGTTGCAGACGCTGAGATTGAGCGCGTAACCGAACTTCACGCCCGGTTGCGGTTTGTCATCCGTGATGGTGACGTCGGCGCCGTATTGATCCCGGGTCTCCTTCTCGAGGCGGTGGAGGATGATCTCCATGTCCATCGGAGTGAGTTCCTTGTAATGCTTCTGGAGGAAGTCATCGACGGAGATGTCGCGCGTCCATTCCGTGAGCGGCGCGATGGCTTTGGCGAAGGCGGCGACGCCGAGCGTGGCGCCGATGCCCTTCAAGACGTCGCGGCGCGTCCAGTCGAACGATTTGGAGGTTGTTTCCGGAGGAGGCATAGGCGTGGACTTCGGTCAGTGGGCGGTGGGGTCGGGGTTTCGCGGCACAGGGAGCCGGTCGCGCGGGGGGAAGACCGGCTGGACGAGCGGAAATTTGGGCGCGTGCGGGTCATGGCAGTGGATGCAGTTATTGCGGGTGCGCGGGCCTCGGGAGAGATCCCAGAAACCGGTCATGCCCCCGTGCAAACCGCGCCGGTAATCCCGCAACTGGGGGCCGTGACACTGGCCGCAGAGCGTCATCACATCGGCATATTCAACGGCATTGCCGTTCGCGAGGCGGAGGGTGTCGTAGTTGTTCTCGTTGTGGCAGCTCAGGCACGAAAGCGATCCGTGCGCGTAGTGGAGTCCCTGGTGGAATTTCTCCAACTGTTCCCCGCTGTGGATGTCGCGATTCGGGGTGGTGGTGGTGTGGCAGGAACTGCATGAAACTGTGATCGCCTCGCCGTGGCGATTGGTGAGCCCCGTCGCCACTTGCGGCGGACCTTCGGGGCGGCGGATTGTGACGGGGAATTGTTCCGCCGCTTCTTCAGGGACCGGAGCGGAGTTCGAGGAACTAGAAGACTGGTTGTCATTCCCGCCGGGCGCGGCCATCAACAGGCAGGCCAGGGCGACTCCGCCCAGGGCACTGAAGCCAATGAGTGTCTTGGTCGAAGGGATCATGCTTGTCCTGGGTCTCCGCGCGCACCGGACGCGTCCGCCGGAATCCACGCTTGCGGAGGCGCGGCAACTTCGCGGCGCGGACACACGCCGGTTCGCGGACGGAGTGGACGCGCTTGCGATGGAACGGAAACACAATTAGTCCGCCCCGTTGGATTCGTAAAGCTTGTCTTTCGCGTCACCCTGTTCGAGAGTGGAGGCACCACACCCTGGCGAGTGAACGAGTGAATTGACGGTTTGACCCATGCCTGTCAGCGGACTGATTCTCAGGTTGAGCGAGGGGCCCGCGGGTGCCGCCGGCCTCGCCGCGTTGCAATCCTGCCCCGAACTGACCCTTGGCGAGCGCGCCGGCTGCTGGCTTCCCGCCGCGCTGTCGGCGCGCGATGTGGCGCACAGCCGGGAATTGCACGACCGGCTGACGACCCTGCCCGGCGTGGAGTTTGTGGATGTCGTGTATGTAAACTTTGAAGAGGAGTCCTGAGCCATGAATCTTCCCCGACGCGAATTTCTGAAAATGTCCGCCCTGAGCGCGGCGAGCGCGGTATTGGCAAACCGCGCTGGAGCCGCCGCTGTTCCCGCGTCCGCCGAGACGGGCGCCGACGGGATTCGTTGGGACAAGGCGCCCTGCCGGTTTTGCGGCACCGGGTGCCACGTGCGCGTGGGGGTGAAGGACGACAGGGTGGTGGCGATTCAAGGCGACCAACTCGCCGAAGTGAACAAGGGACTGCTTTGCGTGAAAGGTTATCACGTCGGCCTTGCTCTCTACG
>DATKEE010000193.1:0-3493 GCA_035544555.1 Candidatus Methylomirabilota bacterium | reverse complement strand
CCGCACAACGTGCACTTCCTCTGGTACGCGAACAGTCTCCGCGGCAACAGTCGCGAGGCGATCCGGGCGGCGAAGAAGGTTGCCGATTACGCGCTCGACCTGCGTTGCGGCGCCGTCGAGGGACCGCGTCTGCGATACCTGTACATTCTCGCGCTCGCGCAGTTCGGCGAATGGGACAAGGTCCTGGCCGAGGGCAAACCCGGCGTCGAATATCCCTTCGACCAGGGCATGTATCACTACGCGCGGTGCCTGGCCTTGCTCGCGAAGAAGGACCTGCCGGGTGCGAAGAACGAATACGCCGCGTTCAAGGGCGTGAACACGGACGAAGCCATTCAGGCGGTGACCAGCGACTTCTTCCCGGCGGACAAGGTCGTCCAGGTGGCCGATCAAATCCTCCTGGGAAAGCTCGCGCTTTACCAGGGCGATGAGGACGAGGCGCTGGCCCGGCTGGGTCAGGCAGTGGAGGTCGAGGACGAGATCGCCTACATGGAGCCGCCCTTTTGGTACTACTCGGCGAAATGGTCGCTGGGCGCGGCGCAGGCGCTCACCGGCAATTATCAGGACGCCGAGGCGACGTTCCGCAAGGACCTGGAATGGCTGCCGCGCAACGGCTGGGCGCTTCACGGGCTCGCGGTCGCCCTCCGCAACCAGGGAAAAACCTCAGCCGCCGACGCCGTCTGGACCGAGTTCCAACGCGCGTGGAAACAAGCGGACGTGGAACTCTACTGGAGCCTCTATTGACCGGGACCCTGAGGCCGGTTGCATCACGACCGGCCCATTGCAACCGTTCAGGTCAACCTCGATCTTCCGAGTCTAAACGGTCATGGACAACATGGGCGAAAACGACGATCAATTTGCCTGACGAGCTGCTCCATCAGGCCAATCATTGATGACTCCGGAAGCAAATCCCACCCCGGTAAACTCACCTCGGCGCCGGCGCCTCGCATTGCTTGTGGGCGCGTCGCTGCTGACCGTATCAATCGTGGTCCTGCTGATCCTCCTCGCCGCCCCAAAACCGCGCAGACCGCTCGCACGAATGGAACTTGCCGACGGCCGGATTCTCCAGGTCGAAGGCATGACCTACGGAACTTCACATCGGATCGGCCAACGCTCCTGGATCGCGGAACGCCTCGGTCCGTGGCTGCCGGGGAAGATTCGCAGCCATGTCGCGCCAAAGACACCCGAATCCACGCTTGAACTGGATCAACCCGCGCTGGTCGTCTGGGTGAACGCCATCGATCCGGAGACCGGAGCGCACGTGGACTGCCAGGGAATCCGGGTCGAGTTCGTGGACAAGCACGGCCACCTGTTCGGCGAGACAACGAGAAGTTGGTTCGGTGGATCGGATTTTTGGCGGGTCGGCCACGTCTTCCACTGCTATCCGAGAGAGGAAGCGCAATTGACATTACGCGTGACGCCCTGGAAGCAGAACATGAACATTCCTGTCACCACGAGGCTTTTGAACCCCCGCCATTCGAAACCCGAGAACTGGTCGGGGGATCCGCTGCCGCAGTCAAAGTCTCCCGGCCGGATTGAAATCGCGTTGACGAGCCTCAATCTGCAAACCAACGCGGAAAGCTACTGGCAAACACCGTCGGTCTATTTCGAACCGGAGTGGGAACTCCGCCGGAATGGAAGGCCCGCGGAAGGGTGGGATGAGCCGGAATGGTTTGCGGAAGACCCAACCGGAAATCGAGGCCGGCAATTGTGCCCGCACTGGCCCACGCTCCGGTTCTCAGCCACAGTCTATCCCGCGGCCACCAACACGGAGGACGCCAATCGGATCGCAACCCTCCCCCAGACCAGTCTGCCGGCACTCACCAACAGAACCTGGTGGAATCTTCGATTCCAATCAGCGACGAATGAAATCGTAGCGCTTGGCATTTGCCCGCCCGGCACGCAGGTGTTTTCCGAGGGCAGCCCCGATACGAATGGACCGGCGATGGGACCGGTGCGAGGCGGCGCGCCGTCCGGCTGGACCGGCCAGAACCGGCGCGTGAACCCGATGAAACTCAAACAGTGGCACGGCCACTACACGCCGCAGGCCACGATTTACGTGCGCGCCGGGCATCTCGGAGACTTGGATCGTCTGGCCGTGCGGCTGCTTGACGAACAGGGCCGTTATTGGACCGCCGAACCGGAACCCCAGGGCGATCGGGACGGCATACGGCCCTTTCTGGTGAAGGTTCCGACGGACGTGACACACGTGACACCCGAACTCGTGCTGCTGCGACCCGTGCAGGCGGAATTCCTCGTCGAAACGGGAGCCGGGGAGTGATCGTTTCCCAGCGGCAAAGCATCGCGCGGCAGGCTGTTGGAAAACCTCCGTCCTGTGAGAATACCGGGGCTGCACCCTTCACGCTTCATGGAACCCTTGTCAACCGCGTGCCCTCAGACGGCAATCCAGACGCCTTCTCAACGTCCTGTTAAACCCCCTGCAATCGTCCGCTGGAATCCCCAAGACGTTCCACGCCAGTCGCACCCATGCGGTCGGCCATGCTGAGAAGCAGGTTGCTCATCGGCACGCCGCCAAACTTCGCGAAGCGCCCGGGCGTCACCGCGCCGCCGCCGGATCCCGCCATCACGACCGGCAGATTGTCGTGCGTGTGGCGGTTGCCGTCGGCATTCCCGCTCCCATAGACGATCATCGAATTGTGCAGCAGCGAACGGCCATCCACGTCGGTTGTCTGTTCCAGCTTCTCGAGGAACTTCGCGAATTGCGCCATGTACCACACATCGATCTCGGCCACCTTGTCGATCATGTACTGCTTGTTCTGATGGTGGGTGAGGTAGTGATGTCCCTCGGGAATCTCGATCTCCGGGAACGCCCGGTTGCTGCCCTCGTTCGCCAGCAGGAAGGTGGCGACGCGCGTCGAGTCGGTCTCGAAGGCGAGCAGCATCATGTCGAACATGATGGCGATGTGTTCTTCGAACGAGGCCGGAATGCCGTCCGGCGTCTCGATGGCCGGGTCGGGCGTTTCTGGGAATCGTTCCGCGCGGTCGATGCGCCGCTCGATGTCGCGCATGTGCGTCAGATACTGATCGAGCTTGTCGCGGTCGCGATGGGTGAGTTGTTTCTGCAGAGCCTTCGCGTCGTCGAGGACGAAGTCCAGAATCGAACGTTGCTGGGCGCGCCGGAGCTCGAGGCTGTCCGCGCGTTCGCCATGGGAGCCTGAGCCAAACAACCGTTCGAACACCGCGCGCGGGTTCGGATCGGGCGCGACCGGCGTGGTGGGGGAACTCCAGGCCAGGTTGTATTGATAGGCGCAGGAGTAGCCGGAATCGCAACTGCCGGATTTGCGGACGGAGTCGCAGGTGAGCTCGAGCGATGGGAACCGGGTGAGATGCCCGATCTGGCGGGCCACCACCTGATCGATGGAAACGCCGGCAAGAATGTCGGACCCGGCGGTCTTGCGGACGCGCACGCCGGTCAGGAAAGTTCCGCTCGCGCGGGCATGATCGCCGGCGCCGTCGGGCCCCGGGGTGGCGTTCA
>DATKEE010000192.1:0-2999 GCA_035544555.1 Candidatus Methylomirabilota bacterium | reverse complement strand
ATGAAGTAACCCTCGCGATAGAACAGGCTGAGGCCCACCCACCCGAGCCCCAGGTCGCTGGTCGATTTCGCGTGATCGCCCGCGAGCACGCCCAGACCGCCCGCGGCAATCGGCAGTGTCTCATGAAAGCCAAACTCCGCCGTGAAATACGCCACCGGACGTTCCGCAAGCGCGGGGGCGTTGGCCGCCGCCCAGGTGTCCCGCTCGTTCATGTACTCGTTGAAAATGTCCAGGACGGTGCGCACCCGCCTGTAGAATCCCTCGTCCTGCAAGCGCACCCGGAGTTCGTATTCCGACACCTCCCGCAGCACGGCCACCGCATTGTGATATAGATTCTGCCAGCCGCGAGGCGACAGTTCATAAAAGATGTCCTGCGATTCCTGGTTCCAGGTCCACCAGAGATTCCGCGCGAGCCGGTGAAGACCCGCGATCAACTCATTCAGTTCTTTCGGCGAGACAGCCTGCTTTGTCATGGTCGATTTCGTTTCGTGTCAGGGTTTGCGGCAACGAGTCCCCCGCCCGTCGCGCGCAAACCGTAGTCAGACGTTCCCGCCCCCGCAAATCAATTTCCAACCAGCGGATCAATGTGCGTCCGAACCGGATGCTCCTTCACGGGGGCCAGGCGGGTGGAGTCTAAACTGGATGAATGCGGAGTGCCGACCGAAGAACAGTGAACCCGGGAACGCCCATCGAATGAGTGATCAATACCAAGAACTGACCCCTTTTCGACCCCTTCACTTGACTTCCGGAGGGATTCCCCGAAGCTGCAACCGATATTCCAGCCATGCCACTGTCCCCGGCCAATGCACGCTTCACGTGTCCGCCTCCGCTTCGGACGGCTGTCGCCGGCTTGCTGGCGATGGGCGCGCTCGCACTGGTCGCGGCGGATGAACAGGCTGCCAAGCCAACCCTGGCCGGACCCGCGCCCGCCTCCGTCCATGGCAGCGGCAGTCAGACGAACGTCCCCGCCCCCATCGAACAGGTCGCTCCCGGTGTCCTTCGCATCGGCCAGGCGCAACTGGATCAACACGCGCGCACGGTGACGTTCCCCGCCAGCCTCAACATGCGCGAGGGAATGGTCGAGTACCTCCTGGTGCACGAAGGCGGCAAGACCCACGAAAGCGTCCTGAAGACCGACACCCAGCCCTATCACATCCATCTCGCCCTGCTGCTGTTGGGCGCGAAGGGCGCCTCACCCGACTCCCTGTCATTCGATCCCTCCGTCCCTCTCAAGGGCGAGTCCGTGCATCTCCGGATCCAATGGATCGAGGACGGAAATCCCCGGGAACAGCCGGGCGAAAGACTCGTCCGCAATCGGGTGATCCTCGACCCGCTGAGCGAAGGTCCCTGGACCTTCAACGGATCGCGCGTCATCGACGGCACCTTCATCGCGCAGCGCGATGGTTCCCTCGTCTCGGTCATCTTTGATGTCGATTCGCTCATCAACAATCCCCGGCCCGGCCGCGAAGACGACGAACTGTGGGAGGTGAATCCCGAATCCATCCCGCCCATGAACGTTCCCGTGCAGGTCATTGTCGAATTGAAACAGTCGCAACCGGCCATCGGGCCCTGATCGAAATCACCGTTCCATGTTCAACCTTGCATCCAACTTGTTCTTTCCATCCCCCGGCCGCGGCGGTTTCCCTTCGCTGCTTTCCGCAACGTGTGGGATCGGTTGTCTCCTCCTCCTCGCGCACACCCACCCGGCGCGGGCCGCCGAGGTTCTGTCCGTGCCGCGGGAAACCCGCGACCTCTCCTTCGCCCACGAGGTTCAGCGCGCCATCGACAAGGGGTTGCACTGGCTGGCCACCCATCAGGAACCGGACGGCCATTGGTCCACCGCCGATCATCCCGCCATCACCGCCCTGGCATTGATCGCGTTTCGCGGAGACCCGGCCAAGCGCCACGCTCCCGCCGATCCCATTTTGGAACGGGGCTACACCTTCCTGCTCGACTCGGTGCGGCCCGACGGGAGCATTCATCGCGAACGGGGTTTGATCAGCTACAACACCTCCCTGGGCATCCTCGCCCTGCTCGCGGCCGACGACCCGCGGCACGAACCCATCCTGCGCAAGGCGCGCGCCTACCTGGTGGGACTGCAATCGGACTTCGGTGAACCCGGCCGGCTCGACAGCCGTTTTGACGGCGGGATCGGGTACGGGCCCGGCGATCCGCACGAGCATTCGGACATGTCCAATACCCTGCTGGCGTTGGAAGCGCTCCATCACACCCGCCATCTCGCGCAATCGGACACCGCCGAAGCCGCTCCCGAACTTGACTGGCAGGCGGCCATTCACTTCCTCGAACGCTGCCAGAACCTGCCCGGACACAACCCGCTCGAATGGGTGTCCGAGCATCCCGAGGATCGGGGCGGTTTTGTTTACAGTCCGGACGAGAGCAAGGCCGGCGCGGTGACGAACGAGGTCACGGGCAAGGTCAGCCTGCGATCCTACGGCAGCATCAGCTACGCGGGTTTGCTGAGCTACATCTACGCGCGATTGGAACGCGACGATCCGCGCGTCGAGGCCGTGTTCGACTGGCTGCGATCCAACTACACGCTCGACGAGAATCCAGGCATGGGCGCGCAGGGACTTTTCTATTACTACCACACGATGGCGAAGGCGCTCGCGACGGCGGAGGTGGACACATTCGAACTCACCGACGGGCGCGCGGTGGACTGGCGAAAGGAACTCGCCCTCAATCTCATCAATCTCCAGAAAGCCGACGGTTCGTGGATCAACACGCACGGACGCTGGTGGGAACGGGATCCGGCCCTGGTCACGGCCTACGGCGTGATCGCCCTCGAATGGATTCATCGGGGGCTTTAGAGCCTGTCGTCTTGCCAATTATGGCATTCCTGCTGACACTGCGCGGCACATCACCATGCGTCGTCGCTCCATTCCCGCGCCCGGCGTCCTGTCGGGCATCACCATCCTGCTGTCCGCCCTTGCTCCCGCGGCAATCGGCGCGGAACCCTTGAACTGGCAATCGGCCGAGGG
>DATKEE010000191.1:0-2620 GCA_035544555.1 Candidatus Methylomirabilota bacterium | reverse complement strand
TCGAGGGGTTAACTGGATTATCCAACTCGCTCTCGCCACCGCCTTCGCCTACAACGGAACGCCGGTCTCCGACCCGGCGCGGTTCCTCACATCCGTACCGAGCCGGGTCGGAGACCGGCGTTCCGTTGCCTTCGCCTTCATTCGTGTGAACACGTGGTTTTTCGCCCGAATAGTTACACCGCGGCTTCAGGCGGGTTTCGTAACGGTATCGCGGGGGTGGCGGCGGAAACGGTGTTGGATCCAAAGCCGCCAGACCATCCACAATGCTTCGCGGACGATTTGACGGGACATTTTGGAAGTGCCGTGGAATCGGTCCGTGAAGATGATCGGCACCTCGACGATTTTGAATCCCTGTCGCCAGATCTTGTGGGTCAATTCGATCTGGAAGCTGTAACCATTGGAACGGACTTGATGGAGGTCGATGGTTTGGAGGGCGTGACGGCGGAAACACTTGAATCCGCCGGTGGGATCGGAGAAGGGCATGCCGGTGATCGCCCGCACGTACTTGCCGGCGCAGAGACTGAGCATCAGGCGGCTGAGGGGCCAGTTGATGACCCGGATGCCATCGCGATAGCGGGAACCGAGAACCAGGTCCGCATCGCGGGCGGCCTCAAGAAATCTGGGGATGTCATCGGGATTATGCGAGAAATCGCCGTCCATCTCGAAAATGAACTCGTAATCGCGTTCGATCGCCCACGTAAATCCGGCGCAATAGGCCCGCCCCAGGCCGTCCTTTTCGGCACGATGAAGGACATGCATTCCGGGATGCCGGCCGGCGAGTTGATCCGCGATTTCTCCGGTGCCATCCGGGGAATTGTCATCGACGATCAAAAGGTCCACGGTGACCGGCAGCGCGAGGACTCGCCCGGCCAGACGGGGCAGGTTTTCGCGTTCGTTGTAGGTGGGAACGATGACGAGCGTTTGATTCATGCGAACGTCGCGCAGAGGATCAATGACCGGAATGCTCAAGACAAGACGGAAGCTTGGGTGCCGCCGGAGATGTTGCGAGCCCGGGGGAGCAGCGGCGCCAGGGGGCAGAGGTCGCATCGCGGATTGCTGGGCCGGCAGAAGTCCTTTCCCACCATGACAAGCTGGGCGTGATAGTCCTGCCAATGATCGAGGCGACGCCCGGGTGGTCTGTTGAGAAGGGCGCTTGAACAGAGTGTTTGAAGTTCCCCATAGGTGGCGGATTTTCCGCACCAGCCGTGGCGCGCAAAAATGCGTTTTGTATAGGCATCGATGACAAAGCTCAGGTGGCCGCCCGCGTAGAGAAGGATGCTGTCGGCGGTTTCAGGGCCGATGCCTTTGATGGCCAGCAACCGTTCGCGAACGACGGGAGTGGGTCCTTCGAGCATTCGCCGCGGGTGGCCGTCGAACTCACGAATCAGGACGTCCAGAAACGCGCGGAGACGGCGTGCCTTGACATTGAAGTATCCGGTGGGCCGCAGCCATCGGGCGAGAGTGGACGCGTCGAGGGCGTGCAGGGGACGGGGTTTGAGCAGTCGTGCGTGTTTCAGGGCCGAGAGCGCGCGTTCGACGTTTTTCCAACTGGTGTTCTGTGTGAGGATGGCGCCGACACAGACTTCGAACGGGGTTTCGCCGGGCCACCAGTGTTGATGGCCGAACCGGGCGCGCATGAGATCGTACGCCTGGCGCAGGGCAGTGTGGCGGCGGCGGTTTCTTGAGGGCTTTCGTATCACGGGAGCGGGGTGTTTCGGGTGGCTGGCTGACCTCTGTGTGGCGGGTTGGTCTGGTCGATGGATCAGGAGGTTAGCGGTCATGGGGAGGGTGATCAATCCGGATGGTACGGGCAAAACTGGATTGGCAAGCGGTTCACGCCTGCTAAATTACTCGGCATGTCCTTCAGTCGCCGTCAGTTCATCGCCCGTTCGTCGCTTACCGCCGGTTCGCTCGTTGCCGCGCCGGCCCTGATTCAAGGGAGGGAAGTTTCCGGCGGTGGGGCGTCGATGCCCCGGCGGATCCTGCATCTGGTGAGCGACGGGATGAGCCAGGGGACGCTGACGTGCGCGGATCATCTGGCGCATTTGATCCGGGGCCGCGGGACGGTCTGGATGGATCTTTACAATCGTCCGGAGGTGGTCACGGGGTTCATGGACATGCGTTCGTTGAACTCGCTGGTGACGGATTCCTCGGCGGCCTCGTCGAGCTGGGGCAGCGGTTCGCGCATTGCGAACGGGGCGGTGAATCAACTGCCGGACGGGCGGAAACTCACGCCGCTTTACACGTTGCTGGGGGAGGCGGGATGGAAGCGCGGCCTGGTGACGACGACGGAGATCACCCACGCGACCCCGGCGGGTTTCGCCACCAATGCGCGGAGCCGGAATGACGCGGAGGAGATCGCGGTCCAGTATTTCGAGAGGGGCATCGAGGTGTTGCTGGGCGGGGGGAGAAAATATGTGTCGCCGGACTCGCGCAAAGACAGGCGCGATCTTCTGAAGGAATTCGAAGACGCGGGATGGGCGGTGCCGCGGACCGCTCAGGAATTGGTGTCCGCGCCGCTGAACCGGCGTTGGATGGGAACCTTCGCGGAGGGGCATCTGCCGTATGTGGTGGATCTGGCGGAGGATGCGGACCTGCGCCGGCGGATTCCGTCGCTGGC
>DATKEE010000190.1:0-13579 GCA_035544555.1 Candidatus Methylomirabilota bacterium | reverse complement strand
GATCCCCGCGGATGGCCTGGACGAGAACGGGAATTCGCGTTTGACGGCGATCTGTCAGGGCCGTGGCATCGGCCATCCCGAGGGTGCCCAGGCACACGGACGGGCGGCGGGGTTCCTCCTCGCGGATGATCCGGCGCATCTCGTTCAAGCCGGACTGGATGAGGCGCCCCGGGTCGAAGGGCGTCTGACCGGTCAACAATTCATAAAGCAGCACACCGAGCGCATAAATGTCGCTCCGGGTATCGATGTCGATCCCGCTCATTTCGGCCTGTTCCGGGCTGGTGTAGGCGGGGGTGCCGATGAAGGATTGAAACTCGGTGAACAGGGTTTTCTCGGTGAGACGATGATCCGTGGCCTTGGCGATTCCGAAATCGATGACCTTGGGGACCGGGACGCCGTCGTGCAGGGTGATGAGAATGTTCGTGGGTTTGATGTCGCGATGAATGATGCCCTTTTGATGGGCGTGCTGGATCGCCTGGCAGGTCTGAATGAACAGCTCGATGCGTTCCCGCATGGAGATCCGGTTCTCGTCGCAGTACTCTGTGATGCGCACCCCGCGCACGAGCTCCATGACGAAATAGGGCCGGCCCGTTTCGGTGGCGCCGGCATCGAAGACGCGGGCAATGTTGGGGTGGTCCATCATCGCGAGCGCCTGGCGTTCGGCGTCGAATCGGGCAATCACGTTGCGGGTGTCCATGCCGAGCTTGATGACCTTGAGGGCGACGCGGCGGCGGACAGGTTCGAGTTGCTCGGCCATGTACACGGCGCCCCAGCCGCCTTCACCGATCTGCTGAAGCAGTTTGTAGCGTCCGATGCGGTCCCCAGGCCTCCCGATGCCCGGAATGAGGTGGGTGTCCAAGGATGCGGGCGCGGATTGGGACGATGGAGTTGTGGCGGGGGACAATGAGCGGGAGCTATCCGGCGCGGCGTGGCTTTTCAGGAGGTCATCCACGCGGCGGCGCAGGGAGGAATCGTTGGCGCAAGCCTCGTCGAGAAATGCCGCGCGATCGGCGGGAGGCAGTTCAAGGGCGCGGCGCACGAGTTCATTCTCGCGCGGATCCGAAGCAGGCCTGGAGTCGCCGGTCATGGGTTGCCCGCTATCCTGGCGCTGAATGGGAAAAAAGTCCGCAGCAAACTTCAGCCGGAGTCGATTGGCCGTTGCCCCGGGAGAGTTGGATGTTGGGCGGGCGGATCAGTCCTCGTGAAGGTGGGTGCGTTGCTTGATGGCCTTGGAGATGAGGCTGGGCCGGCTGGGGCGATTGTCTTGTCGCCAGAGATAGATGGCCATGGCAACACCGGCGATGATGAAACCAACTCCCGCCAGCAGGAATGGATCCCAAGTGCGGGTTTCCTGACCGGTGGTGGCCATGGGGGGAGAGGACGTTTCGGAAGCTTCCGTTTCCGTGACGCCTGGTGACGCCGAAGTCGATTCGGGAGCCGGTGTGGCCGGTGCGGCCTCGGCTGGCGGCGAATCCCGCCCGGACTCCGGTGTGGGAACAGGTGCCGGAACCGGTGAGGTCGCGGGGGCGGTCCTGGTCGATTTCGCCACGGTTCGAACCGGTTGCGGTTGCGGTTCCGGCTTTGGTTGGGGAATCGTGCTGGGTGTCGTTGGCGGCGGTTGTTCCTGAGGGGCGGGGATGGGGGGCTGGGAGGTCGTGGATTCGCGGGCGGTGGCGGAGGAGGGTTCAGTGTCTCTTGGCTGCGGTCTGGGCGCCGGCGTTGGCACCACGGGTGTTTCAACGGCGGCTGTTTCTGTGGGGCGTGCAACCGCGGGTTGGGTGGGTGCGGGTGTGTTGTCGGGTGGATTGGTTCCGGCGGTTCTGACTGCCGATTTGGGTTCGGGTTCCTGTTCGACTTCGCCGGCTGCGATGAGTTTCGAGGCTGCGGGATCATCGGCGACGGGGACAGGGGAGGGAGTGAGGTTGGTGCTGATGACCAGGGGTGGGGTTCCGGGTCTGGCGCGTTGGGGAACCGTGGAGGGGTCCGGGGTGGTCGGAGCGGGCGCGGGGATGGGGATTCGGGGCAGGGGAGGGTTCGGCATCCGATAGGGGCCGAGGGTTGAGTTGACGGCAAAATCGACAAGCTTGCCTTCACGAGCCACGAGGAAGACGACGAAGGCGAGGCGGTCGCCGCGCAACTGACGAGTGCTGGCCGCAAAGGCCTGATTGATTTCGGTGTCGAAAGGCGTGCCTTCGAGGGGGGATTCCCCGGTGGTGATCAGCACGATGGTCAGCGCTTTGGATGCCTCGACGAGCCGGGTGACATGAGGCATGAGGCGGTCCGCGCGCGACTTGTTTTCGTAGGTTTGCGCGGCGGTGAATTGTTCGACTCGATAGGCGTAAGTGGGGACCGATGACGGGTGCCACTCGACAAGGGGGAACCGGCCGGCCCACAATTCCTCGTTGAACGTCCAGAAGCCAAGCGTGTCGCCGCGACTGACCTGGCCCAGCAGGGAGGAGCCGACGAAATTTTTCAGGAATTGCTGTACGGCATCGACCCGGTTCTTCATGGACGCGGAAGTCTCGAGCACCAGAAGGAACCGGTTGGGCACCGGGGCGGTTGGGGCCGGGCTTTGGGCGGCATCGGGGCGGGTGGCGGCGGTCGCTTCTTCCGCGGCGAAGGCGGCGGGGGCGAGCAGGAGGCCGGCGAGGATCAGGGGCAGGGAGGGGTTCATATCATCGGGACTTTTGGTATCGGTTGCGTTCGATTCGATTCAGGTGGTTGAGGTCGCGATGCAGTCCGCCGAGAGCGTCATGCACCGTGTGGACGAATTCCTCGCAACTGGACGCCATGCCGCCAAAGCCGAGCACGATATCCCGTTCGGCGCGGTCGTTGGTGACCACCAGCACTTCGCCATACGCCGCCAGCCGGTGGGCGGCGCGTTCGATCATTTGATCGGCGGTCTGACCGGCGTGGGAATAGAGGATTTCCATTTCCGAAGTCGATTCGACGGGTATGCTGTCGCCGCGGGGGCGGGATCCGTCAAAGAAAATTGTGATGGGCGTGCCGGTCGCGTCCCGGTATTGGGTGAGCCATTTGATCAGTTCCTCGCGGGCGAACGAGGAATGGCGGGGCCAGCCCGGAGCCAGTTCCGGCCAGTGATGCAACAGGCTGTAGCCATCGACCAGGATGCGAATCAACGCCATGGCATACTTTAGCGGTGCGTGCGTCGAATGACAGGGTTTAATTTGGGCGCCAATGAACGACCCCACCACCAGGGCGACGGCACCGGACGGCTTTTATCGTCCGCGATTGCTTCGATGCGGGTTGCTGGGAATCGTCTGGGTCTTTCCATCGGCGGGCGCGATCTGGATTCTCGTGGAGGGCCGGGAGGTCTGGCTTGCGGCGGAAGGGGTTGCGGGGCTGGCCGCGCGGATTCCCCTCGAACAATGGGTTGCGCTGGTGTTGCTGGGCATTCACGGCTTCTGGCTGGCTGGCGCGTGGCATTACTGGAGAAAGGAAATTCCGGTGGCGCGACCTGGGCCGGACTCGGGTGGGACAGGGGAAGAGGTTGAGAATCGGGGCGATTCGGATTAATGATCCGGTGTTTCCACCGGGTGGTATCCGCGGGGGGTGCCGGCTGATGGATGGAAATCGAGCTGACCTATGCCGCTTTACGAATTTGAACTGACCGAGGGCGACTGCAAGGCGTGCGGGGGGCGCTTTACCTTGCGACGCCCGATCAACGCCCCTGAATTGACGCGGTGCCCGGCCTGCCGGAAGCCGGTGCGGAAGATAATCTCTTCCTTCAACACCCCGACCAAGCTGAAGCCACTGTCGGTGAGTGACGCCAAAAAGGCGGGATTCACGGTTCTGAAAAAGGTGGGCAAGGGGGAGTACGAACGGCAGTGAACCGGGTGAGGCGGTGAAATCAGGTGGAACATTTTCAGGCGAAAGGGGTCCAAGATTCAGGTGACGGCGAGCGGGGTTGGACCGGTCGTGGGCCGGATGAGATCGGGCGCCGAATCGGGATGACATTTGACTCGCCAAGACCATGAATATCATGCACATTGCACACCAGCCATGAGTGAACTCCAAGTCATCCATGAAACCCTTCGTCATGCCGCCCGGCGGAGGAGGATGGAACGAGCCTGGCGCGGTCTGTGGCACGGCGCTCTCGCCGGTGTCCTGATCTTTTTCGCCGGTCTTGCCGTGTTCAAACTTTTTCCGGCTCCCTACGACGTCGTGACCGCGGCTGCGGCAGCCGGCGCGGCCGCAGTGGTCGCGGGGGTGATGATCGGGCTTTGCCGTCCCGTGTCGTTGAAGGAGACGGCGCGTTGGGTGGATGATCGGAAGCATTTGCAGGAGCGATTGAGCACGGCCATGGAATGGTCCAACTCGCCGGCGCAGGGGCACTGGCGGGATTTGTTGCTGGCCGACGCGGCGCGGCACGCGAAGGGAATTCGACCGGCGGAGTTGCTGCCATTCCGGCTTCCCCGGGCAAGCCGGTGGGCGCTGATGGTGGCCGTGCTCTGTGTGGGTCTGGGCTTTGTGCCGGAGTTCCGCACTGAACGACATCTCCAGGCGCTGAAAGAGGAGGAGATCATCAAGGAAGCCGGCAAACAGGTGGCGACCCTGACGCGTCAGAGCCTCGAACGGCGGGGGCCGCTGCTCGAGCCGACGCGCGAGACCCTGCAATCGGTCGAGGAATTCGGATTGAATCTCGAGAAGAATCCACTCACACGAAACGACGCGCTGAAGGATCTGGCGAACATGGCGGAGAAGATCCAGGAACAAATGGCCGGACTGGAGAAGGATCCGGCCATGCAGCGCATGCGGGAACGGCAACGCGAGGAAAGCCGCGGCGGGCGGTCGTCTCAAAGCGAACTGCAACGCCAGATGGAGGCGGTGCAGAAGCAACTCGGGCAGAACGTGGCCCGGAACCCGGAGGAACTCGAAGACTTGCGCGACCAGTTGCAGAAGGCGCAGGAAGCCGCGGCCAACCTGGGCGATCCGAATTCCGAGGCCGGAGCGGCGGCGCGGGAGCAGTTGTTGCAGACGCTTTCCGAGATGGCGCGGCAGGCGCGGGACGCGGGCCAGCCGCTGCCGCAACTGGAGGAGGCCATCGCCGCGCTCCAGCAGGGCATGACCGATCAATTCGTCAAGAACCTGGACCTCACGACCTCCGACCTTGAAAAGATGGCCGACATGGCGCGGACGCTCGAGCAACTCCAGCAGCAGGCGACGGAACAGGGCAAGGACCTGCCCGAGCAACTCAAGTACGGCCAGACCGAGGCCGCGCGGAAATCACTCGATGAGATGATCGAGCGGTTGAAGGCATCCAGCCTTGACCGTGAGGAGATGGAAGAGATTCTGGACGAGGTCCAGCGCGCTGTGGATCCGGCGAGTCCCTACGGCAAGGTGGCGGAGCATTTGAAGGATGCCGTCCGGGAAATGCGGCAGGGGCAGCGACCGGAGGCGGCCGAGTCACTGGCCGCGGCGGCGGACGAACTCGAGAAGCTCATGCAGCAATTGAATGACGCGGACGCGCTGATGGCGTCGCTGGAGGCGTTGCGGCGGGCGGAGATGGCGATTGCGACGCGCAAGAACTGGGCGGAATGCAAAGGGGGCCAGTGTCAGGCGTGTGAGGGCGCCGGTTGCGGCCAGTGCAATGGCACGGGCATGTGCTTCAGTTGGGGGCCGGGCGGAAAGGGCGGACCGGCCGGCGTGGGCACCTGGGCCGATGAAAACGGCTGGAGCTACTACAATCCCCAGCGCACCGGACCGGTGGACAATTCCGGAATTCAACGTCCGGACATGGCCGGAAGAGGGGTGACGGAACGCGACAGCAACACGCCGGACAATCTGGCGCCGACGAAGATTCAAGGGCAACTGAGTCCGGGGGGACAGATGCCGAGCATTACTTTGAAGGGAGTGAGCATCAAGGGGACGAGCACGGTCGAGTTTCAGGAGGCGGTGACCGCCGCGCAAACCGAGGCGCAAAGCGCGATCAACCAGGATCGCGTCCCCCGTCCTTACCAGGGCGCCGTCCGGGATTACTTTGACGACTTCAAGGAATGAGCGAAGCGGACTTCCGACAGTCCGGGGCCGTGTCCAGCCGATCCCCCATCCGGGCGGGCGCCATGTCGCCGGGCTTGTGGATTCCGATGATCCCGCTTCCGTTTTCCATCGCAGACAACCATGAACACTGAAGAACAAATCCAGGCCTTCCGGGAAACTTACGCCGCGTTGCGGACCGAGATCGGGAAGGTGATTGTGGGACACGAGGAGATCGTGGACGGAACGCTGGGAGCCCTGCTGGCGGGCGGCCACGTCCTGTTGGAGGGCGTTCCGGGTCTTGGCAAGACGCTGCTCGTCCGCACCCTGGGCGAGGTCATGGACCTGCCGTTCAACCGGATTCAATTCACACCCGACCTGATGCCGGCGGACATTCTGGGAACCAACATCGTCATGGAGACCGGCGAGGGCCGTCGCGAGTTCGTGTTTCAGAAGGGACCGATCTTCGCGCATCTGATTCTCGCCGACGAAATCAACCGGGCCACGCCGAAGACGCAGTCGGCGTTGCTGGAGGCGATGCAGGAGCACAGTGTGACGGCGGGCGGCGAAATCCGCAGGCTGGGAGAGCCGTTCTTTGTGCTGGCGACGCAGAATCCAATCGACCAGGAGGGAACCTATCCGCTGCCGGAGGCGCAGCTCGACCGGTTCTTTTTCAAGCTGGTCGTGGGATATCCGAGCGCGGGCGAACTGACCGAGGTCTTGACGCGGACCACGGAGGGTGGGAAGCCGGACATCGGGCGGGTGCTGGATCGCGCGCGGATGCTGGAGCTTCAAAAACTTGTGCGCGAAGTGCCGGTGGCGTCGCACGTGAAGGATTACGCGGTGCGGCTGGTGCTCGCGAGCCATCCCAGGACCGACACGGCCTCACCGATCAGCAACCAGTATCTCCGGTTCGGGAGCAGTCCGCGCGGCGGCCAGTGCCTGATTCTTGGGGGCAAGGTGCGCGCGCTGACGCAGGGACGGTTCAATGTGAGTTTTGACGACATTCAGGCGGTGGCCCATGCCGCGATGCGCCATCGGTTGATCCTCAATTTCGAAGCCGAGGCCGAGGGCATCACGACGGATCTGGTGATCGACCAGATCCTCAAGGATGTGCCGCGCGACGCCACCGTGGCGAAGGAGACCGCGTAACGTTGCCGGCCGGGGAACGCCGGTTTTCATTCCATGGCAGACGCCCTGATCACTCCCTCGTTGTTGCGACGGCTGGAGCAGTTCCAGTTGCTGGCGGCGCGCCGCACGAAAAGCAGCGCCCGGGGCGAGCGGCGCAGCCGCGCGCGCGGACAGTCGGTCGAGTTTGCCGACCACCGCAATTACGTGGTGGGGGATGACCTTCGGTATCTGGATTGGAATCTATTCGGGCGGCTCGAGAGGCTCTTTCTCAAGTTGTACGAGGAGGAGCGCGAGCTGCCGGTCACGATCTTTCTGGATGCCAGCGAATCGATGACGTTCGGCACGCCGCGCAAGTTCGACTTTGCGCGGCAGGTTGCGGCGGCGGTCGGGTATGTGGCCCTGTGCGGATTCGACCGGGTGCGCATGGTGGTCTTTCCGGACCGGCCGGAGGAGGCGGCTGTTCGCGGTTCATTGCGCGCGGTGAGGGGGCGCAAGTCCACAATGAACTTCTTCCGTCAACTCAACGAGCTCACCGCCGGCGGGGGCGCGGATTTGAACGAGGCCTTGCGGCGGGGCGCGCTGGAGGCGCGCCAGACGGGGATGGCGGTGGTGTTGAGCGACTTTCTGGATCCGCTGGGTTACGAGGCCGGCCTGAACGCGCTGGTGGGGCGGGGATTTCAGGTGAACGCGGTGCAGGTGCTGTCCCCCGAGGAACTGGCGCCGGCGACGTTCGGTGATTTGCGGCTGGTGGACGCGGAGACGGGCGCCATTCAGGATGTGACCTTCGGGAAATTCCGGCTGGCGGCGTATCAGAAGACCGTTCAGGGATTCTGCCAGCGGTTGCGCGAATACTGCCAGGGCCGGGGCATTCATTGTTTTCTGGCCGCGACGGACACGCCGATCGAGGATCTTCTGCTCAAACAACTGCGTGAGGCGGAGGTGTGGGGATGAACTTTCTGGCGCCCGCGGCGTTTGCCTTTGCCGCCGCGATACCGGTGGTGATCGTCTTCTACCTGCTCAAGCGCAAGCGGGTGGTGAAACTCGTGTCGAGCACGATGATCTGGCAGAAGTTCCTGGCCGAAACCCAGGCCAGTTCCCCGTTTCAAAAATTACGCCGGAACTGGCTGCTCCTCCTGCAACTTCTCCTGCTGATCCTCGCGATTTTCGCGCTGGCCCGTCCCTACTTCGATACGCCGGCCCGCGAAGGCCGCCTCTGGGTCGTGGTGCTCGACGCGTCCGCCTCGATGCGGAGCAAGGATGAATCGCCGTCGCGCTTCGAGAAGGCCCGCCGCGAGGCATTGCGGATGGTCGATGCGCTGGGTGACACCGACCAGATGCTCATCCTGCTGGCCGGCGCCATCACCGAGGTGAAACAGTCCGCGACCGGCAACAAGTCGGATCTTCGGCGCGCGCTTCAGGCCAGTGAGGTTTCCGATTCGCCGACGCGCCTGGTCGAGGCGCTGAAAACCGCCGAGAGCCTCGTGCGGGACAAGCCCCTGGGGGAGATTCATCTGTTCAGCGACGGGGCCGTTGCGGACTGGAGCGAGTTCGAGGCGAAGGGGCTGCCACTGACCTGGCATCGCGTGGGACAACGCTCCCACAACGCCGCGCTCGTCACGCTCGATGTCCGGCCGAATCCCGAGAACCCCGTTCAACGGGCGATCTACGCGGGAGTGGCGAACTATTCGACGAACGCGATGACGGCCGAACTGGAACTCCTGTTCGAGGATGAGCTGGTGGACGCGCGGCCGCTGACGCTGGCTCCCGCGGAAACCGCCCCGCAGGTGTTTCTGGTTTCGCAGGAGTCCGACGGGGTGTTCACGGCGCGGCTTCGGGTGGAGGACGACCTGGCGTCGGACAACGAGGCCAGTGTGGTCAGCCTGATGCCGAAGCCGGTGAAGGTGCTGCTTGTCTCGCGTGGAAATCCGATGCTCGAAAAGGCGCTGCGCGTGGCGGGAAACGTTGAACTGACCGTGGCCGCGGATTTCACGGGGGATGGCGCGGCGTATGATCTGGCGGTGCTTGATGACGTGACTCCGAGCGTGTGGCCGCGGGTCAACCTGCTGGGGTTCCATGTCGTGAACACGAACTGGTTCGACGGATTCTCCGACGTGGAGGGGCCGGCCATCGTGGATTGGGACGTGGCGCATCCGGTGTTGCGTTATGTCAGTCTGGACAATGTGTTCGTGGCAAAATCGCTGGCGGTCAACATGCCCTCCTGGGCGATCCCCCTGGTGGAGTCCCAACAAACACCGCTCATCCTCGCGGGCGAGCCGGATCGCCGGCAGGTGTTGTGGGTGGGGTTCGACCTGTGGGAAAGCAACTGGCCGCTGCGCGTGTCGTTTCCCATCTTCATCGCCAACGCGGTGAACTGGTTGAATCCCGCCGCGGCCAATGAGGAACGGCTCCGGGTCCGCGCGGGCGATCCATTCCGCCTGAATCTGGTCGAGCCGGTCACGGAGGCGAGGGTCACGCGACCGGACGGTAGCACGGTCACCCTTGAAATCCCGCCGGACGCCCGCGAATTCGTGTTTGGGGATACGGATGAGCGGGGGGTGTATCGGATGCGCATGGGGACGAATGAAACCGTCTTCGCGGCCAATGTGCTGGACTCGATGGAGAGCAACACCCAGCCGCGGGAATCGCTGGACTTCGGTCGTTTCGGCGAAGTGGAGGCGGCGTCGGTGCGGAAGGCGAATCTCGAGCTCTGGCGCTGGATCGCCGCCGCCGCGCTGGCGGTGCTGCTGTTCGAATGGTGGTTCTATCACCGGAGAACCGTGTGAGGAACCATCGATGACAGACTGGATCCTGATCCGGAACAGCCTGCTCGTGAGCGGAGCCACGACGGTTCTGGCGGTGACGCTTGGCTTCCTCGCGGCCCTTTGGGTGGCGGGCCTTGTCCGGCCATGGCGCCAGGTATTCCTTGTGAGCGGCGTGGTGTCCCTGGCGTTGCCGCCCTTCCTGGTGGTGAACTGCTGGCTGCACTATTTCGGCGCCCTGGGCGCGTGGCGGGGCTGGCTGCCGTTCGATTTGTTTTCCGGAGGCGGCGTGGTGCTCATCCTCACCCTGCTGACGTGGCCGCTGACCTTCTTCTGGGTGTTGTCCGCCTGGAGCCGGCTGGACGTGGCGCACTTTGAAAGCGATCCGGCGATGACGGGCCGGTGGCTCGTGCGCGGACTTCTGCTGCCGGCGGCCCGGAGCGCTCTAGCGCCGGCGGCGGTGCTGACCTTCGTGCTGGCGCTCAACAATTTCGCGGTCCCGGCGATCCTGCAGGTGAAGGTGTTTCCCGCGGAGCTGTGGGTGGCGTTCAACACCCTGCTCGAGTCGCGCGCCCTGGCGCTCGTGGGATTGAGCTGGCCCCTGGTGGTGTTTCCGCTGGCCGCCCTGATCTGGTTGCGGCGGCGCGAAATCGCATGGCCGCGCATCACCCGCACCGTGCCTCCCGGCGTATTTCGCCGGCAATTGGGACCGGTCTGCCACGGAGCCGCGGGGACTGTGGCGATCGGCACAGTGTTGCTGTCGGTCGCGCTGCCGTTGACGCAACTGGGCGGCAATGAAAGCACATGGGCGGAACTGCCACCGGCGATCGCCGCGGGCAGGCGGGCGATCTGGAACTCGGTTCAATTCGCGGTGGTGCCGGCGGTGTTGGGCGTGGGCGTCGGTCTGCTGACCTGGCGCCGACCGCTGGGAACGATCGTGTGGGTGCCGTTTCTTTTGTCGGGCGTTTTGGTGGGGCTGGCCATGATCGGCCTGTTGAATCACAAGGCGACCGCGTTCGTGTATCAAAGCGTGGCCGTGGTGTTCATCGCGCTGACGGTGCGCTACCTGGCGGTCGGCTGGCACACGGCCTCCCAGGCGTTGCGCTCCGTGGACCGGGAGTTGACGGACGTGGCGCGTTTGAACGGCGCGTCCGGGTGGAGTTTGTTCCGGCACGCGCACTGGCCCCAGGTCGCGCCGCAACTGGCCGCCGGCGGTTATGTCACGTATCTCCTCTGCCTGTGGGATGTGGAAACGCTGGTGCTCATCCTTCCCCCCGGCGGGGAGACGCTGGCCTTGCGCGTGTTCAATCTGTTGCATTACGGTCACGACACCCACGTGAACGCGCTTTGTCTGATCCTTCTGGGACTGGCCGTGCTTCCCCTGGCTGGTTGGGGACTGGTGAGTTGGGTGACCTCGGGAATTGCCGGCAGGACCCGCCGTGCGGCGCCGGGCATTCTCGCCCTGGCGATTTGCGCCGGGATTGGCGGCGGGTGCGCGCCCTCGCCCGAGGGGGCGACTCCCTTGAAGGAGAGCCGCTGGTTCAGTCACGTGGTGATCATCGGTTCACGCGGCATGGGCATCGGCCAGTTCAGCAAACCCCGTTCGCTGGCGGTGGATCGCCAGGACAATCTTTACGTCACGGATATGACCGGTCGTGTGCAAAAATTCGCGCCGGATGGAACCTGGCTGGCGGGCTGGCAGATGCAGGAAACGGAGAAAGGCGCCCCGAAGGGAATGTGCCGGGATCACCAGGGCCGCATCGTGCTGGTGGAACCGCATTACGCGCGCGTGAATCATTTCGAGGAGGACGGCACGGTGGCCAGGCAATGGGGCGTCGAGGGAGTCGAGCCCGGAATGCTCGCCTTTCCGCGGGCCGCCGCCGTGAATTCGCACGGCGAACTCTACGTGAGCGAATACAGCCTCGTGGAACGGGTGCAGCGGTTTCGCGAATCCGGCGGGGAGTTTCTGAACGCCTTCGGAACACGCGGACGGGGAGCGGGCGAGTTCAATCGTCCCGAAGGGCTGGGGATTGATTCGCGGGATCGCGTGTACGTGGCCGACTCGTGCAATCATCGCATCCAGGTTTTCAGCCGCGAAGGAGACTTTCTGCGCGAATACGGCCGCCCGGGAAGCGGCGCGGGCGAACTCAGTTATCCCTACGATGTCCGGATCGACGCGGAAGGGACGCAGTTCGTCTGCGAATTCGGCAACAGCCGGATTCAGATATTCGACGCGGAAGGACACAGCGTGGAACGGATCGGAAAACCGGGGGCGGCGCCCGGAGAATTCGCCAATCCCTGGAGTCTCGCCCTGGATTCGCGCGGTAATCTTTACGTGGCGGATTCGATGAATCATCGGGTGCAGAAGTTAGTCCGGCGCAAACCGTTGTCCGCGGCGAATGGGTCACCGGGGGGCGCCTCATGAATTTTCAATTCGCGCATCCCGCCTGGCTCCTGCTCCTGCCGCCGGCGCTGGCCTGGGTGGTCTGGCTCGCGTGGAAGACCGACGTCCAGATCGGCGCGTGGCGTCGATGGACCGCGATGGGCTTGCGGCTGGTCGTGGTGACGGCGTTGATCCTGGCGATGGCCGGTTTTCAATGGCTCAGATCCATCGAGGGGATGAACGTCTTCTTCCTGCTGGACCGTTCGGACAGCATTCCGCCGACGCAACAGGAGCGCGCGAGGCGCTTTGTCAATGAGGCCTCCGCGGAGAAGCAGTCCCGCGACGAGGCCGGTGTGGTCATCTTCGGCGCGGATGCCGCGATCGAGACCCTGCCGAACGAGAGGGTCGGCGTGGAAAAGATTCAGGCGGTGGTCTCGACCGAACGGAGCGATCTGGCGGCCGCGATCCGGCTGGGGACGGCGGCGTTTCCCGAGACCGGCCAGAAGCGACTGGTGCTGGTGTCCGACGGCAATGAGAATCTGGGCGAGGCGCAGGCGGCGGTTCTGGCCGCCCGTCAACTGGACGTGACGCTCGACGTTCTGCCCCTGGGGATGGCGAGGACGAACGATGTCTCGCTGCAACGGCTCAGTCTGCCCGGTGTGGTCAAGGAGGGCCAGCCGTTCGAGGTGAAGATCTTCGTGGATTCAGACCAGGACCAGACGGCCACCCTGCGGTTGTATCGAAACGACCAGTTTT
The DNA here is from genome assembly GCA_035544555.1 of Candidatus Methylomirabilota bacterium. GTDB lineage: Bacteria > Verrucomicrobiota > Verrucomicrobiia > Limisphaerales > DATKEE01 > DATKEE01. The sequence goes on along the minus strand of DATKEE010000190.1, from coordinate 553 downwards.
TGGGATCGCGGCAGGTTGAACTGGCTGCCGGCAAGAATCTGTTCAGTTTTTCCGACCAACTCGTCGATCCCAACTTCTACAACTACCAGGTGCAGATCGACGCCCCCGGAGACACCATTCCCCAGAACAACCGCGCGGCCGGCTTCACCACCGTGCGGGGCGATCCGCGGATTCTCGTCATCTCCGCCGATCCCGATCAGGACCGCGATCTGGTGAATTCGCTTCAGTCCGGACGGATCGACGTGCGCGTGACCGGCATTCCGGGACGACCGGCGAATCTCGCGGAGATGCAGAGTTACGATTCGATATTTCTGAGCAACGTGGCGGCCGGCGACCTGGGGGAGGACTGGATGGAGTTGCTCGAGAGCGCCGTCCGGGATTTCGGAGTGGGACTGGTGTGCGTGGGCGGGGACCAGACCTACATGGCGGGCGGTTACCGCGGCACGCCGCTGGAGACGACTCTTCCCGTCAACATGGAACTGGACAGCAAGAAGGTCCTGCCCAGCGGCGCGCTCGTGATGATCATGCACGGGATGGAGTTCGCCAACGGCAA
>DATKEE010000189.1:0-2284 GCA_035544555.1 Candidatus Methylomirabilota bacterium | reverse complement strand
GGCCGCTCCATGGCTTGTCACGTGGGACGATCATGAATTCGACAACAAGTGCGCGGGGGCCGTTTCCGAGGAGAGCGGGGTGTCGTCCGAGGATTTTCTGGAACGCCGGGCGGCGGCCTACCAGGCCTATTACGAACACATGCCGTTGCGGCGCCGTTCGATGCCGAAGGGGCCGGACATGCTTCTTTACCGGCGGGTGGCTTTCGGGCAGTTGGCGGAATTCTCGGTGCTCGACACGCGTCAATACCGCACCGACCAGCCGTGCGGCGACGGAAACAAGCCGCCGTGCGACGAGGTGATGAATCCATTGGCGACGTTGCTGGGCGAGAACCAGCGTAACTGGCTGGTGCGTGGGCTCGGGGCTTCATCGGCGCGGTGGAACGTCCTCGCCCAGCAGGTCATGATGGCTCGAGTGGACCGGCGGCCGGGCCCGGAGGTGGCGCACAGCATGGATCAGTGGCCGGGCTATGAGGTGGAGCGGCGCCGGTTGCTGCGGTTGCTGCATGAGCTTCGCATCGCCAATCCGGTGACGCTGGCGGGCGATATTCACAGCAACTGGGCCAATGAACTGATCGCGGACTTCGACGGCCTCGATGGGCGGAGCGTGGGCACTGAGTTTGTCGGCACGTCCATCTCGTCCGGTGGCGATGGCTCGCGGACGCCGCGGGACCTTGATCGATTGCTCGCGGAGAATCCCTTTGTGAAGTTTCACAATGCCGAGCGGGGTTACGTGTCCTGCCAGGTGACGCCGAAGGAATGGCGCACGGATTACCAGGCGGTGGAATATGTCACGCGGGAAGGCGCGCCCCTGGTGACGCGCGCCTCGTTCGTGGTGGAGGACGGGCGGGCGGTGTTGAATGAGGTGTGATGGGGAAGGATGAAGGATGAAGGGGAGCGCGGCGTTCACCCCACTTCAATGTCCAATGGAGTAACGGACCACCCTTTGCCTGCCACCTCCCGAACTCATGAGTGGACCCAAGGCACACTCCCCGTCACAGGAGAATGGAGGCATCGGGATCCATCATTGACAGGAAAAGGCATGATGCATTCATGCTAGGTCCCTTGGACATCCGCGTCACGGTGTTTGCGACGTTCGAGTTGTATTGAACCTGGTCCAAGTTCCCGGGGAGAGTGATCCGACTTACGTCGGAGGCTACGGGGGTGAAAGGAGCGCGGACAGCTTGTCCGCGCCAGGGTGTGCCGCCGATTCGCGCGGGCAGGCTGGCCGCGCTCCTATGGCGGCGCTTCGATGGTCGCGATCTGAAGGTTGTGCCGTTCAGCTCAGCGTCCACGGGTCCCGATGGGGGACATCGAGCCATTTGGCGTCGCCGGTGCCATCGAGGAACTTCAGCGCCTTGGGATCCCACTTCATCTTCCGGCCATGATAGTAGGCGAGATTGACGAGGTGACAGACGATGACGGTGTGGGCGCCCACGCTGACGTCGCAGATCGGGCGACGGCGGGTGCGAATGCCGTTGAGCCAGTCGCCCAGGTGATCGTCGCTGTGGTAGAGCCGCGTGGCGTTTTCGGGGAGAAACTCCGCGACGATGGCGTCGCAGTCGCGGGGTGAGGAGGCCTTTTGTTCGTTCCCTTTGTAGAACTCGAATTTGCCGCGGTTGACGTGGACTCTGCCTTCGCTTCCGTGGAACCAGACGCCGTTGCCGGATTGATGAATGACTTCCACGCCGTTCGCGTAGCGGTAACGGACTCCGTGCTGCGCGTTGGGCTGTTCGGCGGGGAAGATTTCGGACGGGCCGCTGTCGTCCATGCCGAGCCCCCATTGCGCGATGTCAAAGTGGTGCGCGCCCCAGTCGGTGACCATGCCGCCGCCGTATTCGCGATAGCGCCGCCAGTTGGGGAAGTGATCGTGCACGCCGCGCGGGCTGAGTTCGGAATGGTAGGGACGCTCGGGGGCCGGGCCGAGCCAGAGATTCCAGTCGAGGCCGGGTTCGGCGGCTTCGGCGGGAAGGTTGCACGGAATGCCGGGGCCTCCGACAGAGACTTCGACCTTCGAGATTTTTCCGATGGCTCCGTTGCGGACCAGTTCGCAGGCGGTGCGGAACTCCTTTGATGAGCGCTGCATGCTGCCGGTCTGGAAGACGGTGTTGTTGTCGCGGACGGCCTTCACCATGAGTTCGGCTTCGCGGATGGACTGGCAGAGGGGCTTTTCGCAATAGACGTCCTTCTTCGCGCGCGCGGCGGCATTCGAGATCAGCGCGTGCCAGTGATCCGGCGTGGCGATCACCACCGCGTCAATGTCGTCGCGCGCGATCATTTCCCGGAA
>DATKEE010000188.1:0-17307 GCA_035544555.1 Candidatus Methylomirabilota bacterium | reverse complement strand
AGCAATGCCAGCCCGCCCCTTGAACTCCCGGGAAGACGCTGATAGGTCGGGCTCATACGCGCGGTTTCAAGAGGTCACCACCACCGCGTTCCGGGTTTGGGAAAGCATCCAGACAGCCACCACCCCCCAGAAGGCGATCAGGACAACGGCGAGGACCACGGCGATCCATAATCGGACACGCGTCCGCGGCAACAGGCTCGAAGGAGCGTTCCAGTGGCGGATCGCGTAATAGAGCGCCATGGGCGCCGTCACCACGGTCATCCAGAAGACCGGCAGGACGATCAACGGCACCAGGACGAGCGCCAGGGCGAGGTTGTCGTACAATCTCCGCCGCGCCACCAGTTGTTCCATCCTCCCCTTGCTCCGGCCCGTCTCGATGCAGTTTGGGCAATAGTGCCCTCCGCTCAAGTCCACCTCGCACAGCGCGCACAGGAACCTTCCGCATCCCGCGCAGGGAACGACCGCCCTTTTCTCGGGATGATAGAAGCACGCCGACTCCCCCGCCAGGACCGGCTCGCCGCCGGTCACGATGTCAACCGCATTGCGGAACAGGGCCGGGAACACGAGCGCCCGCAACGCGGCGCCGCAACCGGGGCACGGCGAAAAGCCGGGGTGATCAAGGTTCGCCGCGGGCAGGGCGGTCTGGCATGCGCTGCACTTCACACTCGGGTCCCGGTTCAGACTCCCGGCGATCCGCCACCGAAGATGTCCTCATAAGCCACCATTTGCGCCACAAAAAACAACGGCAGGGTGACGAGCAACCCCACGCAACACGCGATGACGCCGACAATCGTCAGAAGGAAGTAAAGGAGGATCGCAAACACGAAAAACAACCACCAATGCACGGCCACGACCCGCCGGCTGACCTGGAGCGCGGTCCAGAAGCTCATTTCCCGGTCGATCACCAGCGGCAACGCGAAAATCCAGCTCACGTAGAGGTAGATTTGCACCAGCAAACCGACGAAGGCCAGCGCCATGCCGGCGATCATCAGCGGACTCAACTCCTGAAACATTTGATTGACGATCTGCTCGACGTTCGCTCCGGATTCGAAGAGTCCGGACTGAATGACTGGAATGGCGAAGCAGATGATCGCGGGAAGATAGCAAAGGAAATAGAACACGCTGGCCACGATGTGCGCGAGCATCAGTTGGACAAAACGCGGGCCAAACCCGGAAAACGCGTCACCGATCCCCACGTCCTCCCCCCGGATCAAACGCGCATAATACCACATCAATCCGCCGAAGAGCGGGCCTTGAAGGACGAGTTGGGCGACATTCCCGAGCAGCGGCACCAACCCCAGCACCAGGGTGATCCCGACCAGGACAAGGTGCACAAGGAAGAATCCGCCCACAACCAGCCAGAAATTCTCCTTCAGCACCTGCCACCCGCGTCCCAGCCAGTCCCCAATGTCCGTGGTATATCCGCCCGCGATGATCTGCCGCGCCAGATCGTCGGGATCCGACGGTCCCCCGCCAATGGGCGCCCCCTCCTGCAACTTCTGGGCAACGACCGGCTTGCAGTTCGCGCAGATGTATCGATCCCCCATCCGGATGACCTCCTCCGTGGGGAAGGTCCCCCCGCATTCGCCGCAGACCACTCCCGCGCCGGTCGCGGACGGCTCCATTCTCAGCGAAGGCGAAGGTTCCCGCGCCGCCATGGCTTCCCGGTAAGGCTGCCAACCGGCCATGCCTTCCCGCCAGACCAGCGTTTCCGGAGTGATCTCACCCGCGCGCGCCTTGTTTTCCAGTTCTGCGTCACCAATGGGTCCCTGTTGTTGCCCTCCCTCAACGTAGTACCAATTCATTTCAATGCCTTTGGATTCAGGATTGTGTCCGGCCCTTCTGATTGCGAGATGCGCAGACTCTTAATCGGAACCCCCTCAAACATGAAGTCTTTTCTTGTCCGGCCTCCCGACCGCCCACCCGTCATCGCCCATTGACTCTTGGCCATCTGCTATTGGCTGTCGGCCATTTCCTTTTCCCCTCAGCCACACACCACAGATGCCGGCTCGCAAAGCCACAGTGCGGAAGCAGGCGGCCCACCCTCCGAACTTCCCACTCGCCACTCGTTGTCCAGTCTGCTACGAGAAATCGAGTCCCGCTGAAACCGATGCCCGCGCCGCGGCGGCTCGGCGTCAGGCCAGGGAATACGAGGCGGGCCGGAGGTTGGGACTTGTTTTTGAACAGGCCCGCCGGGGGGATGGCTCATCGTCAGGAAACGACCTTGAGGCACGCCATTGAAGGGAGTATTTTATGGCCAATGAAACTGAGACTGGATCTTCTGGAGCACCTGACCGAAGAGGACATCCTCGAGGAGGTCCTGGCGAACAATCCCCGCTACAAGCCCGAGCCGAATTTCTCAAAAACCGGAGTTGGGAGCTTGTCGTCAGCCTCAATCGAGGAGCGTGCGCAAGAGGAGGCGCGCAGCACGGCTTTAATCGAGAGACTCAAGCGGCGTGCGCGAACGAGTGGGCGCGAAAGCAACAGGAAGTCCTCTCCCTCAACGAAATCATAGACTTCCTGCGGCAATGCCACCGCAGCGCTCCGTTTCTATTCCTGAATGGCAACACGTTCGCGGAGGTCGGACGACAGCTTGCCGCTGCACTCTTTGCTGACTTGCCCACGACGCGCCGTCGTGAAGTCATGTCCGCCGTCGCCCACTACATCGCCGGCGTGCTGGATCGCGAGAGCATGGTCGGGATTGTCGAGGGTCTGTGGCAGTCCGCCGACTTCAAACCGGGTGATCGTGTGAAGACGCTCCGCGGCTCGACGCAAGGAACGATCTCGCGGATTCTCCCCGACGGACGACTGGCATGGCGTCCGGATGAAAGCCAGGTGGAGTTGGTCGCCCTCCCTGAAAGCCTGTTGCTCGTCTGACCCATCCACCCCTGCCAGGATTGCCCCGCCTCACGTCGGATGCCACCCGGAGACCGATTGCGCCCATCACGTGTCGCAATGGCTTTCCGTCACGAATGACTTCACCCGATCGTGGAATGTGCGCGATGCGAATGGATTAAGCGGCGCCGGGATGCTGCCAGGGAGCACGGTACGGTTTCCGCAATCGTTGGTTGGCCTCGTCGTCCCCGGGAACGGTGCGGTTTATTGGATCGTAGGCCAGAGCCCGGCCCAGTTCCATGGAGTGATTTGCCAGGATGCAACTGGCGGTCGAGATATGCCCGAATTCGACGTCCGCCACCGGGTGTCCGCGGGTTTCGATGGCGGCGAGAAAGTCGATCATGTGCCGTCGTGTCGCGGGCGCGGCGTTCAGTTCGATGTCCTTCTCATTGAGATCCTCGGGATATTTCTCCCGCTCGAAGAGGCATTCGAAATGGATCCGCTCCGCGTTGCGGTCCTGCGGAATGAAATCCGCCCGCATGGTGCTCGCCTTGAGCGTCCCCTTCTCGCCGTAAATGAAGAGCGCCCACGGGTAATCGGGATCGGGCGAGGTGCCCCAGGTGCGATGCTGCCAGACCAGGTCGTAGTCCGGATACTCGAAGGTCGCCACCTGGGTGTCGGCGATGTTCGACTTGCCCTCCTTCTGCACATAAATGCCGCCGGCCGAGTGGATGCGCTTGGGCCAGCGGAGATTCAGCATCCATTGGACGGTGTCGAGCATGTGAACACACATGTCCCCGGTGATGCCGTTGCCGTATTCCATGAAGGTCCGCCACCAGCGCCGGTGGGGCAGGCCGTCATACGGACGCAGGGGGGCCGGACCGGTCCACATTTCGTAATCCAGAAAGTCCGGCACCGGTTCCACGGGAGGATTGCCGTTGGCGCGCATGTGGAAATAGCAGCACATGTCCACGTGGCCAATCTTCCCCAGCAACCCGGCATCGATGATCTGTTCCTTCGCGGCGATGAGGTGCGGGGTGCTCTTCCGCTGGGTGCCGATCTGGACGACGCGTCCATGGCGGCGGGCGGCGTCCAGAATCGCCTCTCCTTCGCGCACGTCCCTGCTGATGGGTTTTTGGAGATACACATCCGCGCCCTCCTCGATGGCGGCGATGGCGTGCAGCGCATGCCAATGGTCCGGAGACCCTATGACCACAATGTCGAACTCATGTTCCCTGAGCATTTCGCGGTAATCATTGTAGGTGACGGGTTTCTTGCCGGACTTCTGTCGCTGGCTGGCAATCTCCACCGCGCTGGCGAGCATGTTTTTGTCCGGATCGCAAATCGCGACCACCTCGACCGGAGCGACCTGGATCAGGCGCCAGAGATCGCTCGTCCCATACCAGCCCGCGCCGATCAATCCCACACGGCGGGTCTTTCCGTTGACCACGTCCAGGGCATCGGCACCAAAGCCGGGCAATGCGGCCATCGCGGCGGAGGCGGAGGCGGTCTGGAGAAATCGTCGGCGGTTGATGTTGAAACTGGAGACGTTCGTGGATTCGTGCGTATCGGGTTTCATGGCGACACTATGGGGGAATCCGGGAAGCAGTGCAATCACTCGCAACCGCCCATTTGCAGGGATGGTCGCGGGCACCCCCGCCACGATGCATCGACGAGAGGTCAGTGCCGGGAGTATCGCGGCGCCGGGACGCGGGTCATTCTGATTGAACCACGCTGAAGCGGGCGGACTCTTCAGGAATATCGCAGGCCCTCCCAGCCCAGCATCAGACGCTTGCGGCCAGACCCCCAACGGTATCCGCCCAACACTCCGGTTTCCCGGATCACGCGATGACAAGGGATCAGAAACGCCAGATCATTCGCGGCCACCGCGGATCCCACGGCGCGAGCCGCGGCCGGTTGCCCGACGGCGGCGGCCAGCCGGCCATAACTGACCAGTGCGCCCGGCGGCACTTGGAGCAGGGCGCGCCAGACGCGAAGTTGAAACGGAGTCGCACGGACAAAGGCGCGAAGCTGTACGGCTTTGTCCCCCCGGATTGCCGGCTTGAATATCTGTGCGGCGAGACGCCGCGCGGGCGCATGATCCCAGCGCAACCGCGCCCGCGGCCACGTTCGCGACAAGGATTCGGCTGCGGATTTTCGGTCGCCCTTCTCCACGAACGCGAGATGACACACCCCGCGCGGCCCCGATCCTATGCAGCACAAGCCGAAAGGCGTGTCGGCAATCCCCAGGTCGATGGTCCAGCCTTCCCCTCCCGATTTGATCTCGCCCGGTGTGGCGGCTTCGAGGGTGATGCACAGGTCGTGGAGTCTTCCGGGCGAAGACAAGCCGGCATCCAGGGCCGACGACAGAACGCTTTCGCCGAGCAGCAGACGCTCGCGGGCGCGGGCCAGCGTAAGGCATTGGAGAAAATCCTTTGGCGTGACTCCGGCCCAGCGGGAGAACAGGCGGTGAAGGTGAAAACGGCTCAATCCCGCCAGGGCCGCCAGCTCGGGAAGGTCCGGTTGTTCCAGATGATGTTCATCCAGATGACGGATGATCCGGGCGACGCGCTCGTAATCGTTCATGCGCGCAGTGTCCTCCAACCGGAGACAACCCTCCACCCGCTTCTTGCGCCCAATTCCTCCGGGACACAACCCACGCCCGTGCCCGTTGGGATCAGACGGCGGCCGGAGCGGGACTGCCCAGGCCGGGACCGATCTTGGGCGGGGCGGGTTTCGGAACTTCCGGCAGGGGTGTGGCCGCCGGGGCGCCGGATGGGGGGTCCACCTGGGGAGCAGGCGGTGGCGGAACGAACTTGCCGGTTCGAATGATCTGCTCCACCTGAGTGCCGTCCAGCGTCTCGTATTCGAGCAGCGCGTTGGCAATCAGTTCCAGTTTGTCGCGGTTGGCGTCGATGAGTTCCTTCGCCGTCTGGTAGCCTTCATCGATGATCCGCTTGACCTCGTGGTCGATTTCCCGGGAGCTGGCCTCGCTGTATTCCCTGGCCGGGCCGAATTCCCGGGTGTTGTACGGATTCTGGGTGCTGTCCCCGTACTGGATCATGCCGATCTTCTCGCTCATGCCCCATTGACACACCATGGCGCGGGCGATCTGCGTGGCTTGCTGGATGTCCCCCGCCGCCCCGCTCGAGACGTCGCCCGAGACAATCTCCTCGGCGATCCGCCCCCCCATGATCATGGAGATCATGTCGAGCATCTCCTTGCGGCGATGGTTGAGCACGTCGTCCTTGGGCAGGGACATGGTGGAACCGAGCGCCTGGCCGCGGGGAATGATGGTGACCTTGTGCAGCGGATGCGTGTGCTTGAGGAGGACATTGACGAGCGCGTGACCGGCCTCGTGCCAGGCGGTGAACTTCTTGTCCTCCTCGGTCATCGCCATGCTGCGGCGTTCGCGTCCCCAACGGACCTTGTCGCGGGCCTCCTCCAGTTCGGGCATGCTGATGGCCTTCTTGTTGTTCCGCGCCGCCAGCAGCGCGGCCTCGTTCAGAAGGTTCGCCAGGTCGGCGCCGGAATAACCGGGGGTCCCGCGGGCAATGACCGTCAAGTCCACGGAGGGATCCAGTTTCACATTCTTGGCGTGCACCTTGAGGATGGATTCCCGGCCGCGCACGTCCGGGAGATTGACGACGATCCGGCGGTCGAAGCGACCGGGGCGGAGCAACGCGGGATCGAGCACATCCGGACGGTTGGTCGCGGCGATGATGATGATCCCCTCCTGCGTGTCGAAGCCGTCCATTTCCACCAGGAGCGCGTTCAAGGTCTGTTCGCGCTCGTCATTGCCTCCGCCCAGACCCACTCCCCGGCTCCGGCCGACGGCATCGATTTCGTCGATGAAGATGAGGCATGGGGTGTTCTTGCGCGCCTGCTCGAACATGTCCCGGACACGGCTGGCCCCGACGCCGACAAACATCTCGACGAAATCGGAGCCGCTGATGCTGAAGAAGGACGCGTCGGCCTCGCCCGCGATTGCCTTGGCAAGCAGAGTCTTGCCGGTTCCGGGCGCGCCCACCATCAGGATGCCCTTGGGGATGCGTCCGCCGAGCTTTTGAAATTTCTTCGGGTCCTTGAGGAACTCGACCAGTTCGGAAACCTCCTCCTTGGCCTCGTCCACGCCAGCGACGTCCTTGAACGTGGTTTTGTTCCGCTCCTTGCTGAGCATTCGCGCCTTGCTTTTGCCGAAACTCAGCGCGCCCTTTCCGGCCATTTTGATCTGCCGGATGAGAAAGAAATAAATCAGGCCGATGATCAGAAGAATGGGAACGACGCTGTAGAGAAATCCGATCAGCAGGGTGTTTGGCTTGTTCGGCTTGACCTTGCCGGTGGCCATGAGTTGGGTCCGCAATTCCTCGGAAAGAAAGGTTTCGATCCGGAACGGTACCTCAACCGCCGCCCCCGTCTCATCCAACACCCGGTTTTCCTCCGAGTCGGTCCGGTAGTATTTTCCCACGACTTCGTAGAAATCACGCGGGGACTGGGGATCGAGGTTGATCTCGGCGGAGACGATGAGATCGTTGGTCAGGATCGTGATGAAATCCGGATGGCTCAACGGCTGGACCTGCTTTTCCGCCCCTTGCTTGAACATCATCAAAAGGGGAATAAAAGCGATGATGGCGATCCAGACGATCCAGGTACGCGGCGGAACCCGGTTGTCACCCCCGCGACGGCCATTCTTGTCGTCGTCGTTACGTTTCTTGTCTTCAGGCATTGCGTTGTAAAAGTGCGCGGCAACGTATCATGACCGTCCGGAGCCCGCAACCAACCCCCGCGGCTCTCAACCCGTCGCCCCCCTCGTCCGGCGACAGCGCCATTTCAACCTTCGGCGAGTGTGTTTGTCGAGCTTGAAGCCCTCCGAGATCCGCAAGCCCTCCACCCAGAAAATCTCCCCCTCGGGCGTGGTGGCCAGTACACGGGACCGCTTTTCCCCGGCTGGAACCTTCGCGTTTGTGAACAAATCCTGCAATTTGACAGGCCCGGCCATGCCGATGGGCTGAAAGCGGTCCCCCGCCCTCCAATGCCGCAACAACACCACCCGGCCCACCTTGTCCGCGTCGAAGTACTCGCACCCGTCCGCCTTCCTTCCCACTTGCGTTCCCCTGCCCCGCTGCACGCGCCATTCAAAGCCGCAATACGCGAACTTCGCGCTCCCTTCACCGTTACCGATTTCGATTTTCAGTGAATCCAGGCCCCGAATCGCCTTCTTCGTCTTCCAGGTTTTGATCCGACCCGAGGTTGCGCGCATGACCCGCTGACCGGGCCGGAAAGTGACCGCCGAGTCCGCCTGCTGACGCAAGGCCTCGACCCGCTGAAAATTGACTTCCACCCCCGCGCGGAGGAGTTGAATCCGGATGCACTGACGCTGCACCGCGATCGGCAATGTCTCGAACGGATCACGGCTCCGGGCGTCCAGCCAGCGTTCGGCCGCTTCCCGGACCACCTCCGTCTCCTCGCGCGCGAGGTCGATGGTTCGAAGCACCGTTTCCGTGAGCGCGGGTTGGTAACGCGCGCGCAACAGAGGCAGCAATTCATTGCGAATCCGGTTGCGCAAACCATCGAGAGTCCGGTTGGAGGCATCCTCCCGAAACTTCAATCCCTCATCCCTCACCCAGGCCATCAACTCTTCCTTGCGGCAATCAAGCAAGGGCCTCGCGAGTGTCAGCGCGGGGTCCAGGGGAGAAGCGGATCGGTAAGACATCCCCGACAGTCCAATCCCGCCACTGCCGCGAAACAGTCTCAGGAAGAACCCTTCCACGCGGTCATCCGCGTGATGCGCCAGCGCGATCCGCCGAAACCCGAGCGCCCGGGCCGTGCGGCTCAGGAACCGATGGCGAAGCTCCCGCGCCCCCATCTCGATGGAGATCCCCTGTCGCCGCTTGAACCAGGCGGTCGGCGCGCGGCCCACCCGAAGCGGCACCTTCAACGCGGTGGCCATTCGTCGAACCAGGCGTTCGTCGGCATCGGACGCCCGTCCGCGGAGCCGGTGATTGTAATGGGCGATCACCAGACGCCATTTCCTTTCCCGGGCCAGGCAATGGAGCAGGTGGAGGAGCGCCACGGAATCCGGTCCACCCGACACGGCGACCAGGATTCCGCTCCCCTTGGGAAGCAGTCGTTCCCGGGCAAGGGTCCGCTTCACCCGTTCGATCCACTCGATCATGGCCTGAGCTTATCCGGGCTGAAAGCACGGCGGCAACCCCCACCCGGCCGCAACCACGACCCCGAAAAGCGGCGACCCGCCTTGTGGAAGGCGGGTCGCGCGCTGAGTCATTCTGATCGCGGCCTTTTCAGACCACTTCGCTCTTGCCGGGGATGGCTACGCGATACAAGCCGTTGGCGTCCGGCATGACGGGCGGGTTGGCGTCCCAATCAAAGTTCGCGGGCATCAGGTTTTCCTCGGACTTGAGCGCGTCGTCCATGTTCAACATCTTTCCGGAGTAGGTCGCCATGCGGCCCAGGATCGCGGTCATGGTGCTCATGGCGCCATTTTCAGCCTCGTTGAAGGGCAGGTTTTCGCGGATCGCCTTGAACAGATCGTCATGCTCGACCTGGTAGGGGTTTCCGCTTCGTCCACGGAACCTCCAGTCGTTTTCGCCCCGGATCACGTGACCGCTGACATCAGCGGAGCCCCGGGTGCCCTGGACGTGCTCGGACACGCTGCTCCAGCAACCGGGAATGTGCCGGCACTGGCTGTACATCCGCGTGCCATCGTCGTATTCGAACTCCACGAAATGGTGATCGAATATCTCACCAAAATCCAGGGTGTCGGCATTCAACTCGATGGGTTTGCGGTCCGTAAGGAATTCGGCCTTGCGCACCTCGCGCCCGCCCATCCCCTGGGCGCGGATCGGGTAGGCGTTCTTCACCCAGTTGATAACGTCGATGTTGTGGATGTGCTGCTCGTTGATGTGGTCGCCGCAGAGCCAGTTGAAGTAATACCAGTTGCGCATCTGGTATTCCATTTCGGTCTGACCCTGCCGGCGGGGCCGGACCCAGACGCCGGAGCCGTTCCAGTAGCAGCGCATGGAGACGATGTCGCCAATGGCTCCGTCATGGAGACGCTGGACGGTTTCAAGGTACGGTTGCTGATGATGCCGCTGAAGGCCCACGCCGACCTTGAGGTTCTTGCGTTTGGCCTCCTCGGCCGCCGCCAGCACACGACGCACGCCCGGCGCATCGACGGCCACGGGTTTTTCCATGAACACGTGCTTGCCCTGGCGGATGGCCTCCTCGAAATGGATGGGGCGGAACCCGGGCGGCGTGGCCAGGATCACGACGTCCGCGAGTTCGATGGCCGCCTTGTAGCCGTCAAATCCGACAAATTTATGATCGTCGGTCACCTCGATGCGCTCGGGCCGGTCCTGATGCTGTTCCCGCAATCCACGGAGACTGCCATCCAGCCGGTCCTTGAAGGCATCGGCCATGGCGACCAATTTGACGCTGCCTTCCGTCTTCAACGCCTGGTCGGCCGCGCCGGAGCCGCGTCCGCCGCAGCCCACAAGGGCGACTTTCACGGTGTCGGTGGCTGAAGCGCCAAGGGCAAATCGTTCGATGGGCAACTGGCTGAGCAGGGCTCCACCAGCCATGGCAGTGCCGGTCTTGCGGAGAAAACTGCGGCGAGTCACGGAATCTTCTTTGGAAGGAGGGATTGTTGGATTCATGGCAAGTGATATCGGTTCTTCAATTGCATACAGACTGTGGAGGTGGCCGGATCCGAATGGCCAGCCACGTGTTCCGGGAATTCCCGAGGCTAAGCCGATCCCGCGGCACGGGTCCAATCGTAACTTGTGCGACGGCGGAGCCGGGCTGCCTTTGAAAGGGGCTGCTCAACCGGGAAGGGTGTCATCCGCGCCCTCAATCCTTTTCGACACCGTTGTTCCAGTATTTGAACAACTCCTCCGGCGGTGGTACCCGGAGCGGGCGAACGATGCGGAGGCCGAGGAACTGGGCGTCGGTGTGGTACCAGACGCTTTTGGGAAGCTGGGGATCCTGCATCTTCCAGTCCGGGTGTGAAGCCCTGCGCGCGGCGCTGCGCAGGCGCTCGGGGTCATCGTCCCAGGAACCGCCCCGCACCACCTGGGGATACGCGCTGATCGCGCGGTTCCACGGATTGTCAGCCACGGTGCCGGCGAAGAGCTGGTAGTAGTCCGGGTCGTATTGGTCGAGGGTCCATTCGGCCACGTTCCCATGCATGTCGTGCAGCCCCCAGGGATTGGGCTTTTTGGTTCCGACCTTCTGGTACTTGAAGTCGCTGTTGTCCGCGTACCACGCGTACTCGCCCAGTTGGGAGGGATCGTCCCCGAAGGAATAGGGAGTGGTGGTGCCGGCGCGGCAGGCATACTCCCACTCCGCCTCGGTCGGCAGCCGGTAGAAATGCCCGGTCTTGGCGCTCAACCACTGGCAATACTTGTTCGCGGCATGCTGGGTCATGCTGATGGCCGGATACCCGTCCTTGCCCATGCCGAAGCTCATCTCCACATACGGCGCCGTGGGACGCGTCACCGCATCCGACCGTTCGTCCAGTGTCTTGTCGTAGCCCAGAGCCGTGCGGGTGCGCCGCTCCTCCAACGGATACATGAAGAGTTCGTATTCGTTCCAGGTGACCTCATGCCTCCCCATCCAGAACGGCTCGATCCTTGCCCGGTGCACCGGCGCTTCATCCGGTTGATGCCCGGGCTCGGTGGGTGGGCTGCCCATCGGAAACTCTCCCCCGGGGATGGGCACCATTTCGAATTTCACCATCGTGCCCGGAATCGTCTCGGTGTAAGGGTCCATGCCGGGGGTGAGGGTCATGGCCAGATTGGTGACGATCTTCCAATGGATGTCGGTCACCACCTGCATCTCGGGCGTCAATTGAGGGCCTGCCTCCTTCCTGCGCGGCACCAAAGTGATGCCCTCGGGCCAGTTGGCGCCCTGTTGGATCCAGTCGCGCAACACGTCGGTCTGCTCCCCGGCAAGAGGACCGCCCTGGCTCGCCGGCGGCATCAGATCAGGATCATTCGCCTCCAGAATCGTGAGCGCGTAAACCAGGCTTTGCTCCGCGTTTCCCGGGATGATCTGCCGGCCGCTGTCGCTCTCGGAGAGCGCCGCCTCGCGCGTGTCCAGTCTCGATCCACCATCCTCCTTTCCTTCGCGGTGGCAGGCCACGCAGGAGGTCTCGAGGATGGGCTGGACGTCGCGGACGAAATCAACCTTCGGGATGGCCTGGAGGACCGCTTCCTCCGGCCATTCGGCGCCGGCTTCGATCCACTGCTTCAGCAATTCCGTCTGATGCGGGCTGAGCGGCGGACCCTTGGGCGGCATGATGTCGAGATCTCCCTCGGGAAGAATGGTCAATTGATAGAGGGGGCTCTCGTCCGGATTTCCGGGCACCAGGGAGGGACCATTGTCACCCCCCGCGATGGCATGGGCGCGCGTGTCCAGCCGCAACCCCCCGTCGGGCTTTTCGGGATCATGACAACTCAGGCAGTTGGCCTCCAGCAGGGGCCGGATCTGGCGGTCGAACTCAATGGGATCGGCGGCCTGCAACCGGGCAACGGCGGTTCCAAGCAACACCACAGGCACAAGAAGCGTGGAGGATCTGATCATCGGATTTCAGTGGTTACTCTTGTCGGACGGTTTTCTCAAGTCAATGTCGCAGGCTCTTGCCCGGATGCGTTTCCTTCGTTTTGCGCTTTTCCCGGTCAAATGGTATTCTCGCGGCGGTTTTGTCAGCCTGTATGCCACACATTCCGGGTGATCGGATCGGTCAATCGGTCCGGCACGCGCGGCCCCCTTGGAGCGGGGCCGGATTCACGCTGATCGAACTCCTGGTGGTGATCGCCATCATCGCCATCCTGGCGGCGCTGCTGCTCCCGGCTCTGTCAGCGGCCAAGGCGAAGGCGCAACGCGCCCAGTGCATCAACAACCAGCGCCAGCTCGCCCTCGCCATGCAACTCTATGCCGGGGATCATCAGGACCGGTTTCCAGCCAATGGCTACGCCCGGCCCACTGACGGCCTCAAAATGTGGGTGCTCGGCGACGGTCACTGGAACCCGCCCACTTTCACCAATCAGGACCTTCTGATGGATTCGCAGTACGCGCTCTTTGCCGATTATATCCGGTCGCCGGAGGTTTATAAGTGTCCGTCGGATCGAAGCACCGTGAGGATCGGAGGCGAGGATCATCCCAAGATTCGCAGCTACGCGCTGAATTCCTACGTGGCGTGGGAGTGGCCGCCTGTGAACAACAACAGCCCGGATTACGTGGCGTTCCGGAAGGACTCGGATTTCGCCCTGGCGTCACCCTCGGAGATCTTCACCTTTCTGGACGTCGCCCCGGGGTACATCTGTCATTCCGGTTTTGTGGTCGTCATCAACACCATCGTTTTCTACCATCTTCCCTCGGCGCAGCATGCCGGGGGCGGCGTGATTACGTTCGCGGACGGCCATGTCGAGAGCCGACGCTGGGTGGATGAGCGGACTGTTCGCGATGCCCGGACCACCGAGTGGATTTCCACTCACTTCAACTTTCAGTCGGGAAACGCCGATCTGAGGTGGCTGCACACACACGCGTCCGTGCCAAGACAGACGGTCGCTGAATAGCGTTTGAAGGCTCATCGAGGGACAAGTCATGCGCGTTATCCAGGGTCTTTTGACAGTCTTGTTGCTGGCTCTGACGGTGGGATGCGAATCCGGCACCGTGCTCGCCACCCGCTCGGGACGGCCGGAGGTGTCGATCCGCGGCCGCACGTCCGCGCAAATCCAAAGCGCGGCCACGGCGTTTTTCGAGGGACGCGGCTACACGCTGACCCATGATGATCCCTTGCGGTTGACGTTTGAACGGCCCCACGACAAACCCGCGGGCGAACCCTTCACGGCGTATTGCCTTCGCGTGCGTTTGAACATCAGCGAGGCAGGCAACGGTTCGCATCGGGTGCTGGCGATGCCCTATGGCGTGTCGAATTGCGGCCAGGCGTTTGAATCGGAGACTCCCATGCAGAACGCCTATCCACAGATTCAATCCTTCCTTGAGTCGATTCGGAATGAGTTGGACGCATCGTCCTGAAAAACTAAACGGCCTCGCAGCCAGCGTCTCTTCGCGGTCGCGGTCCGTGCCGGACACCGTCTGAAATACGCCTCCGGTCTCGAGGGCGCATGGCACACGCGCCGGCTCAAAGCTTCTCCGGCTCCTGCAGCAAAGCTCCCACACGCGCCAGCAACCGGCCCGCGGCGCCGCCATCCAGCACGCGATGGTCGAAACTCAGAGTCAGGTTCGCCTCCATGACGGGCACAAACCGGTCCTTCTCCTCCTCCCAGGACGGGACCGTCCGACCCGCGCCCATGCCGAGAACAATGGTTTGTTCCGGGAGTGGGATGGGTGTCGCCCACGTCAGTCCGAATGTTCCGAAATTGGTGACGGTGGCAATTGAGCCGCCGGTGGCGTCAGTGGGAAGGCGGCGTTTGCGGGCAAGATCCAGCAACTCATTGTAGCGTTCGACCAGCGTCGCAAGCGTCCTCTGGTCCACCCCCCTCAGTACCGGCACCAGCACGCCGTCCTCGGCTTCCACCGCGAAACCGATGTCGATGGCCGGCGGATGAACAATTCGATTGCCCACGAGCCGTCCCGCCGGGCCGCTGTCCTCGCCCAAGGCGACGGCGAGCGCGCGCAACGCGTAGAGGGCGGGGCCGGGTTTGGGATCCTGTTGTCTGCGATGATCCAACAGGGCATCCAGGCAGACAGGTAATGCAACCGTCGCCAGGGGGCGCGTCCAACTGCGTCGCATGGCGTCGGCAACAGCGACCCGCATTGTGGACGCGGGATGGGTTCTGGACTTTTCGAGATTCGCGAGGAAACCCTCGAAGTCCTGAATGGTCACACGACCCGCGGCGCCGCTGCCGGCGATGCCGGAGAGGTCCGCGGCGTGCAGTCCAAGCTCGTTCATCCGGGCCTTCATCCGCGGCGACATATAACTGGCGCCTCCGGCGTGGGCCGGCACGGGCAACCCGCGCACCGTGGGTTCGACCACGGACCTGCCCGATGATGAGGATTCGGATCCCATCGGGTGCGATTTGGAGGCGGGCTCCTTCGCGCCGGCGGGCGCCGGTTGATCCAATCCCAACCGTCTGGCCTCCGCGTCGCTGACCTCCAGGTAACCCAACACGGCCCCGACCGGGTAGCTTTCGTTCAATTGAATCAGCCACCGGGTCACGCGTCCCTGGCCGGGGGCCGTCACCGTCATGGTGGCCTTGTTCGTCTCGACCTCGATGACATCCTGATCGGCGGCGACGGCGGCGCCGGCATCCGCGAGCAATTGGACCACGGTGGCCTCGGCGATGGATTCACCGAGCTGCGGCATGATGATGGGTACCTGGGGCATGGCTCGATTACAGACGCATTAGTTTGCGCGCGGCGTCCGCGATGCTTCGCGCGGTGGGGCGGTGCACGGCCCAGAGACTGGGATGATAGGGCACCGGGGTGTCCTTCGCATTGAGCCGCAAAGGCGGGGCATCCAGCAATCCAAAACCTTCGCTCGCCACGCGCGCCACCACCTCGGCGGTAACGCCGCCCCAGGGCCAGGCCTCGCCCACGCACAACAGCCGTCCGGTGCGCGCCACCGACGCCATGACGGTGTCCGTATCCAGCGGCTTGACCGAGCGCAGGTCCACAACCTCCACCTCGGTGCCCTCGCCAGCCATCTCCTCCGCGACGGCAAGCGCCTCATGCAGCATCGCGCTGTAGGCCACGATGGTCATGTCCCGGCCGGGCCGGGCGATCCGGGCCTTGCCGGCGGGCATCGCTTCGGCGGGCAACCCCCCGGACTTCAAATGGTAGTAGAGGTATTTGTGTTCGCAAAAAATGACCGGATCGTCGATGGTGACCGCTTCCAGCAACATGCTGTAGGCATCCTCCACGGTTGCTGGAGTCATCACAATCAGCCCGGGATAATGCGCGTAAATGGTTTCAAGGTTCTGACTGTGAAAAGGGCCGCTCCCGGAAGTGCCGCCGCACGGCAGGCGGATGGTGATCGGACACGGCACGCGGGTGCGCCAATGAAAGGCCGCCGCCTGATTCACGATCTGATTGAACCCCACCGTCGAGAAATCCGCGAACTGCATTTCGATGATCGGCCGCATCCCCTCCAGCGCCGCGCCAACCGCAGATCCCACCATGGCATCCTCGCTGATCGGGGAATCCAGGACACGTCCGGGAAATTCACGCGCCAGGTTCTTGGTCGCCTTGAACGCGCCACCGAACTCACCCACGTCCTGGCCGTAGATGAAGACGCGTGGGTCCTCGGCCAGCGCGCGCGCCTGTGCTTCGCGGATCGCTTCTAGATAGGTGATACTCATGCCATGGCAACCGGACGTTCAATGGCCGAAATACCGAACCCCGCCCCGGATGGCAAGCCGCCATCCGGATTCACGGGTTGACATCATCGACCCCAGGGTTCTTCCGCTCACGGCTCGAAATGGACCTCGGTCAAATGGCGCGAGGCGAGAGCGCACCAATCCTCCCGATACGGATCCGGCCCCGGCTCCCGCTGCACCGTGGCGACGCCTTCCTCCACCGCCGCGTGCGCCTCGGATCGCCAGGCATCCAGGGTGGCGGCATCGGCCCATTTCCGTTCGATCAACTCCCGCGCCGCGACCTCCAGACAGTCCCTGCCCACGGGCGATTCCTTCAATTTCGGATCCACGTAGCTGGCGTCGTCATGCTCGCCGTGTCCGCAAAGACGGAGCAACCGGGCGACGACGAGTTGAGGTCCCCCACCCTCGCGGGCGGACTGCACGGCGTTCCCGAGCACTCTGAGACATTCACCCAGATCGGTGCCATCCACGCTGTGGGAAGTCACTCCATACCCGGCCGCCTTGTCCTCCAGATTGCGGCAGGCGAACTGGCGGGAACTGGGAGTCGAGTAGGCATAGTGATTGTTGGCCACCACCAGGACGAGCGGCAGTCTTTCGACCGCGGCCTGGTTCAATGCCTCATGAAACGCGCCCGTACTGGTGCCGCCTTCGCCAATACAAGTGGCGCCAACCGTGCCCTCCACACCCTTCAATTTCCGCGCGAACAACATCCCGTTGACAACCGAAATCATCGCGCCCAGATGGCTGAGCATGGGCAGGAGCCCTTCCCTGGGTTTTCCGCGATGCACGTTGCCATCCCGCGCGCGCATCGGGCCGAGCGGAGAGCCCAGGTAGGTCCGAGCCGAATCCAATATGGTCTCCCCAAACGCCAGACGACCGGCTGCGTCCCGGATCAGGGGGGCAAACACATCCCCTTTGCGCAATGAAAGCCCGACGGACACGCTCAACGCCTCCTGGCCGCGGCCGAGGAAAACACCCCCGTGAATCTTGCCCCCACGGTAGAGACTCGCGAACTTGTCGTCCAACACACGGGCGAGGAGCATGAACCGGTACGCCTCGGCATACCGGTCCCGCATGGGAACCTCCGTGCCCGCCGGATTCTGACCCG
>DATKEE010000187.1:0-7803 GCA_035544555.1 Candidatus Methylomirabilota bacterium | reverse complement strand
ACATCCTCGCCAAGATCGAGGCCAACAATGGCGGCTGCGAGGAGGCCATCATGCTCAACGCCGAGGGATTCGTGTCCGAATGCACCGGCGACAATGTCTTCATCGTCAAACAGGGCCAGTTGTTCACGCCGCCGCTCTACGCCGGCGCCCTCTATGGCATCACCCGCGCCGTCGTCATCCAGCTCGCCCAACAGGCCGGCTTCTCCGTCGCCGAAACCAACCTCACCCGCTACGACCTGTTCAACGCCGACGAATGCTTCCTCACCGGCACCGGTGCCGAACTCATCCCCGTCGTCCGCATCGACGGCCGTGTCATCGGCAACGGCAAACCCGGCACCGTCACCCGGAGCCTCGTCGCCCGCTACCACGCCTTGACTAAATCCTCCGGCGAGCCGATATACGATTGATCTCTGCTTATGCTCTGCATGGTCTGCAAACAGAATCAGGCGAAGGTGCATCTCACCCAGATTGTCGGTGACAAGATGCAGAAGGTGGACCTTTGCGAAGACTGCTCCAAAAGCAAGGGCGTCAACGACCCCGCGGGGTTTTCACTGGCCGATCTCCTCCTCGGCCTCGGCGCCTCCCAGGAAATGGAGGAGGCCACCGGCGGCGAACAGGTCCGCTGCCCGGCCTGCGGATTCACGCAGGCGGACTTCAAAAAGACCGGACGCCTCGGCTGCTCCGAGTGCTACACCACATTCGCCGACGGCCTCGAAGGGCTGCTCAAGACCATGCACAAGGGGATCCGTCACGTGGGCAAAACACCCCGGGCCCTCCGCCAGAGCCGCGATTTGTCCGATCGCTTGAAGCAGCTCCAGGGGCTTCTTGAAAAGGCCGTCTCCGAGGAGAATTACGAACAGGCCGCCACCCTCCGCGACGAAATCAAATCCACACGGAAACAGCTCAATGAGCTGGCCACCGCCGAATCGTAACAGCTCCGTATGGATATTCACGCCTTCCTGGTTCCCCCCGCCGAAATCGCGCGCCGCGCCGGCCCTCACAACCGCATCGTCATGTCCAGCCGCGTGCGCCTCGCCCGCAACCTCCGGAATACCGCCTTTCCCGGCTGGGCCAAAAAACCCGACCGCATCCGCGTTCTCGAAGCCATCCGCCCCGCCGTGGAAAAACTGCCCCAGATGGCCGAGGCCTTCTCGCAGTCGATGGACCACTTCAACGCCCTCGACAAACAGATCCTCGTGGAAAGACACCTCATCAGCCGGGAACACGCCGCCAAAAGCGCCGGGAGCGGACTCGTCGTCACACGCGACGAATCCCTGTGCGTCATGATCAATGAGGAGGATCACCTCCGCATGCAGGCCCTCCGCCCGGGACTCCAGATGAAGGAGGCCTGGCAGACCATCGATCACGTCGACTCCGCCCTGGAGAAAAACCTCGACTACGCCTTCAACAACGAACTCGGCTACCTGACGGCCTGCCCCACCAACCTCGGCACCGCCATCCGCGTCAGCGCCATGCTCCACCTCCCGGGCCTGGTCCTCGCCGAGCAAATCAACCAGATCATCCAGGCCGTCAACAAACTCGGACTCGCCGTGCGCGGCCTCTATGGCGAGGGCACCGAAGCCCTCGGCAACGTGTTCCAGGTCTCCAACCAGATGACCCTCGGCGAAAAGGAATCCGAAATCCTCGACCGCCTCAACAAGGTCCTCCTCCAGATCATCGATCACGAGGAAAATGCCCGCGCCAGCCTCCTGGAAAAAAAGTCCAAGATGGTTTATAACCACATCGGTCGCGCCTACGGCATTCTGGCCAACGCCCACAGCATCTCATCCAAGGAAACGATGAACCTGCTGTCCTTGATGCGCCTGGGCGTGGACCTCGAATTGTTCCAGGGCGTGGAACGGGCCCTCGTGGATGAATTGTTCATCCTCACCCAGCCCGCTCACCTCCAAAAACAGGCCTCCGAAAAACTGGGGGCCGAAGAACGGGACCTGCTCCGGGCCGATATGCTTCGGGAACGTCTCAAACCCGTGGATCGGCCCACTTTCAAGGCGGTCCTTCCCGATCGTCCAAAACTGGACAAACCCGGCAGTCAGTAAGATTGTGAGCCCTGATATGAGTGATGAAGCCATGAATAGTTTTACCCCACGCGCGCAGCAGGTCCTCGCCCTCGCACGCAAGGAGGCGGACCGGTTCAACCACAACTTCGTGGGCACCGAACACCTCCTCCTCGGCCTCATCAAGCTCGGCCAGGGCGTCGCCGTCAATGTCCTCCAAAAACTCGGCCTCGACCTCGAAACCGTCCGCATGGAGGTCGAAAAACAGGTCGGCACCGGCCCCGATCAGAAAATGATCGGCAACATCCCCTACACGCCGCGCGTCAAAAAGGTCCTCGCCCTCGCCGCCAAGGAAGCCAAGGCCCTCAACCATACCTACGTCGGCACCGAACACATCCTCCTCGGCCTCCTCCGCGAAGGCGAAGGCGTCGCCGCCCGCGTTCTCAAAAACCTCGACGTGGATATCGAGCAGACCCGCCAGGAAATCCTCAAGGAACTCGATCCCAACTTCAGCGCCCAGGACGAACCCGGCGCCGAATCCGTCGAAAAGGTCCCCGAACGCAAAGGCGAGGTCAAAACCCCCGCCCTCAAGGCCTTCGGCCGCGATCTCACCGATATCGCCCGCAAAGGCGAAATGGATCCCGTCATCGGCCGCAAAAACGAGATCGAACGCGTCATCCAAATCCTCTGCCGCCGCACCAAAAACAACCCCGTCCTCCTCGGCGAAGCCGGCGTCGGCAAAACAGCCATCGTCGAAGGCCTCGCCCAGGAAATCGCCCGCGGCAATGTCCCCGAACTCCTCCGCGACAAACGCGTCATCACCCTCGACCTCGCCCTCATGGTCGCCGGCACCAAATACCGCGGCCAGTTCGAGGAACGCATCAAGGCCGTCATGGACGAAATCCGCCGCGCCAAAAACATCATTCTGTTCATCGACGAGCTTCACACCATCGTGGGTGCCGGATCCGCCGAAGGCACCATGGACGCCTCCAATATCATCAAACCGGCCCTCAGCCGCGGTGAAATGCAGTGCATCGGCGCCACCACCCTGAACGAATACAGGAAATACATCGAGAAGGACGCCGCCCTCGAACGCCGCTTCCAAAGCGTCAAGGTCGAAGCCCCCTCCTATGAGGAGGCCGTCCTCATCCTCAAGGGTCTGCGCCCCAAATACGAGGAGCACCACAAGGCCGACATCAGCGACGCAGCCGTCGAGGCCGCCGTCAACCTCTCGGATCGTTACATCACCGACCGCTTCCTCCCGGACAAGGCCATCGACCTGATGGACGAGGCCGGTTCCCGCGCCCGCATCGGCGCCATGACCCGCCCTCCCGAAGTCAAAAGCCTCGAGGGTGAAATCGAGGACATCAAAACCCGCAAGGAACGCGCGATCAAGGAACAGGACTTCGAGGGCGCCGCCTCCATGCGCGACATGGAGAAACAGGCCAAGGAAAAACTCGAAACCGTCCTCAACCAGTGGAAGGCCAACCGCGAGGAAAAACGCGTCAACGTCGATGCGGAGGACATCCTTCACGTCGTCTCCAAATGGACCGGAATCCCCCTCAAACGCATGGAACAGGGCGAGGCCCAGCGCCTCCTCGACATGGAAAACGAACTGTCCAAGGTCGTTGTCGGCCAGCGCGAGGCCGTCTCCGCCATCAGCAAGGCCCTAAGACGCAGCCGCGCCGACCTCAAGGATCCCAAACGCCCGATCGGCACCTTCGCCCTGCTCGGACCCACGGGCGTCGGCAAAACCCTGCTCGCCAAAACCCTGGCGGAATCGATGTTCGGGGACTCCAAATCCCTCATCCAACTCGACATGAGCGAGTACATGGAGAAATTCACCGTCTCCCGCCTCGTCGGTTCCCCTCCCGGCTACGTCGGCTATGAAGAGGGCGGCCAGCTCTCCGAACAGGTCCGCCGCCGCCCCTACTCCGTCGTCCTCTTCGATGAAATCGAAAAGGCCCATCCCGACGTCATGAACATGCTCCTCCAGATCCTCGAAGAGGGCAAACTCACCGACAACGTCGGCCGCGTCGTCAACTTCCAGAACACCATCATCCTGCTCACCTCCAACGTGGGCGCCGAAACCATCATGAAGCAGTCGTCCATGGGCTTCTCCCCCATATCCGACGAAACCAGCTACGAAAAGATGAAGGAGAAAATACTCGAGGAAGCCAGGAAGACCTTCCGCCCCGAGTTTCTCAACCGCCTGGACGATGTCATTGTCTTCCGTTCGCTCACCCGCAACGAGCTCATCGAGATTCTCTCGCTCGAGGTGGTCAAGGTCGTGGACCGGCTGAAAGGCAAAAACATCCAACTGGAACTCGACGACAAGGCCAGGGACTTCCTCGTGGAAAAGGGTTACGACCCCACCTACGGCGCCCGCCCCATGCGCCGCGCCGTGGAACGCTACCTCGAGGATCCCCTCGCCGAGGAAATCCTCAAGGGCAACCTCCACGACAACGAACCCATCCAGGTCACCGTCGGCAACGATCAGCTCGTCTTTAATCAGAACGCGGCCGCCAGCGGGGCGCTCTCAAGCTGACGCCCCGGGCCCCATCCCGGCTCCCTTCGCAATGCCGCCCGAACCCGTGCGGCATTGCCGTTTCCGTCCCGTGGCAGCGGAGGTAACGACGCACTGGCCTTCCGTTCCAGGGCAGGAGACATGGACCGCGCTCTCCTTCCTTCCTTCGATAACGCTCTCCTTCCTTCCGCCTTGCCTCGCGCGCCGGGTCCGTTTGCGTTCAACCAAAAGCTGGTCAGGCTCCACCCCCTTTGTTAGAACCGCCCGGTCGCCATGAACGATTTCCTGGACAAATGGCTGTTGAACTGGCTGCGGGGGCTGGGGCGGGTGACATTTCTCCTGGGGGAGATTCTCCATGCCCTCATGAAAAGCCGCGTCGAATGGCGCAAGGTCATCGACCAAATCCACTTCGTCGGAGTCAAGTCGCAGTCCGTCGTCCTGATCACCGGCGCCTTCACGGGCATGGTGCTCTGCGCCCAGACCTACTTCCAGTTCCACAAGGTCAAGATGGATACCGCCACGCTCGCCGTCGTCAGCGTTTCCATGAGCAGTGAACTGGGGCCCGTCCTCACCGCTTTGATGGTCGCCGGCCGCGTCGGCGCCGCCATGGCCGCCGAACTCGGCACCATGCGCGTCACGGAACAAATCGACGCCCTCCGCACCCTCGCCACCCACCCCGTCGATTTCCTCGTCGTGCCCCGCATGCTCGCCACCCTCGTCGCCGTCCCCCTCCTGACCATCGAGGCCATCGGCATCGGCATCGCCTCCGGTTACCTGGTCGGCGTGCACCTCCTCGGCATCGACCCGGCCTATTCCTGGCACAACATGGTCCGCTACACCGGCGCCTTTGATGTCCTGAACGGCACCTTGAAGGCCTTTGTCTTCGGCGGGCTCATCGCCCTGATCAGTTGCCACAAGGGAATGACCTGCGGCGAAGGCGCCGTCGGCGTCGGACGCGCCACCACCGAGGCGGTCGTCTTTTCCTCCATCGCCATTCTCATCACCAATTTCTTCCTCACCATGTTTCTGACCCAGATCGCCGGAGGGATATGATCGAGGTGCGGAACCTCTGCAAACGGTTCGGGCCGCAACCCGTGCTCGAAGACGTCAGCCTCTACATCGAGGCCGGCGAGTCCGTCGTCATCATCGGGCGCAGCGGCGGCGGCAAGAGCGTCCTCCTGAAACATCTGGTCGGTTTGCTCACCCCTGACTCGGGCGAGGTCCGGATCGAGGGCCGGAACATCGCCGGCCTCGATGAACGGGAACTCATGCCCATCCGGCGCAAATTCGGAATGTTGTTTCAGGGCGCCGCGCTCTTTGATTCCATGTCCGTGGGCGAAAACATCGCCTTCGCCCTGAGACACCAGACGGACTTGACCGGGCCGGACATCGCGCGGAAGGTCGCGCACGCGCTCGAATTGGTCGAACTCCATGACATCCAGAACAAAAAACCGTCCGAACTCTCCGGGGGCATGCGCAAACGCGTCGGCCTCGCCCGCGCCATAGTTTACCAACCCGCCATCATCCTCTACGACGAACCCACCACCGGACTCGATCCGGTCGTCTCTGACAGCATCGACCGGTTGATCATGCGCATCAACAACCAACTGGACGCGACGACCATCGTTGTCACCCACGACATGCGAAGCGCCCGCCGCCTGGGCCGGCGCATCATCATGCTCCATCAGCACCGCGTTTACACAACCGCCCCGGCCGCGGAGTTGTTCGAATCCACCGACCCCGTCATCTCCCGGTTCGTCAATGGCATCTCGGACGACCGCGAAAACCTGGAATGATATGAGCCAATCACGCACGGAATTGAAGGTCGGCCTCTTCGTCTTCGGTGGCCTGGTGTTGCTCGCCCTCCTTCTGCTGCAATTCTCCAAGGGCCTCTCCCTGTTCCAGTCCGTCTATTACATCCAGTTGCGGACCTCCAACATCGGCGGCCTCAAACAAAACGCCGCCGTCCTCATGGCCGGTGTCCGGGTCGGCGAGGTCGTCGAGGCCCGCCTCGCCCCCGATGGAAAATCCGTCTCCCTCTCCCTCAAAATCCGCGACGAGTTCCGCATTCATTCCGATGCCCGGTTCGTCATCGAACAATCCGGCTTCCTCGGCGACCAGTACGTCGCCATCATTCCAGGCGAAAACGAAGCCCCTGCCCTCCAGGACGGGGACGTCGTCGAGGCCATCGAGCCCTTTAATCTCCAGGAAGCCGCCCGGGCGGCCACGGGATTCATTGACCGGCTCGACCAGACCGCCATCAAGCTCAATACCACCATCACCCGCATCGATTCCATGGTGCTCAATGAGGAAAACCTGACCTCCCTCGCCGATTCCATCGGGAACCTGCACCGGTTCTCGGAGCTATCCCTCGTCACTGTGGACAACCTGCGGGGTCTCGTGAATTCCAACGCCGCGCCCCTCGCCCAGTCCATCAGCAATCTGACCCGCTTCACCGGCCAGTTGAGCGACTTCGTGACAAACCTCAATGAAACCGTCATCACCAACCAGGCGGACCTCGGCGTCATCGTCGCCAATCTGAAGGATGGCTCCGAAAACCTGAACCTGCTGCTCAACGAACTCCAGGAAGGCGAGGGCCTGATCGGGGGACTGTTGAAGGATCCCGCACTTAAACTCGACGCCTCCATCACGGTCAGCAACCTCGCCATCCTCAGCAGCAACCTCAACCGCTTCGGCCTCCTCTACAAACCCAGACAACCCCGGCCCCGCCCCGGCCCCATGGATTCCCTCTACCCGGGCAAAAACCCTCTCGACTGATCATGTCCCTCTGGGCCATCCGCATCCTCTTCCTCGCCCTCTGCACCCTGGGAGGTTACGCCGTCTCCCACCGCCCCGAATTCATCGAAATCAGCACCCTCGGCGGAACCCTGGTCGGATTCGGGCTCGGCGGCGTCTTGATCGCCATCGACGAGATGTTGAAAGGGTTTTCCCTGCGCGCCTTTTCCGCCGCCACCTTCGGCCTGCTGCTCGGCTCGCTCATCGCCTGGCTCATCGACCGCTCCGGCCTGTTCATCTACGCCGAGGAAGACACGCTCTGGCTCATCCGCCTCTGCCTCTTCCTTGGCTTCGGCTATATCGGCATCATCCTCGCCATGCGCAGCAATAAGGAGGATTTCTCCCTCATCATCCCCTACGTCCGATTCACCTCCCAACACAAACCCGAACACCTCCTGCTCCTCGACACCAGCGTCATCATCGACGGCCGGATCGCCGACCTCATCGAGGCCAATTTCATCGAGG
>DATKEE010000186.1:0-8551 GCA_035544555.1 Candidatus Methylomirabilota bacterium | reverse complement strand
CATCGCCCTGAAACCCGGCAACGCCGTCGTCTGGCGGCATCCCGCCGTTCCCGAACCCATCACGTTCAATTCCAATCTGACCGCGCGGTTGCAACTCCTCCCCAGGCCCGCGCCTCCCGACGCTCCGCCCACCGACGCCATCGTTCATCTCACCAATCAGGATGTCCTTCGCGGCGTCCTCCACAGTCTCGACGAGGAACACCTGACACTCGAAACGTGGTATGCGGGACGCCTTCTCATCCCCCGCGGCCACGTCACCACCATCACCCCCCGGAAAACCAGCCTCGACGTCGTGTACCGTGGACCCGAAGGACTTGATGGATGGACGCAAGGGCAGGCCACCGTGCCCACCCTCACCCAAGGCGGCTGGAGCTTCGATGAGGGCGCCTTCATCGCCACCCAGGCGGCGTCCATCGCCCGCGACGTCCAACTGCCCGACCGCATGCACATGGAATTCGATCTGGCCTGGAACGGCATGCTCAACCTCGCCATCGCCCTCTACACCGATTTCCTCCAACCCATCAACCTCGGCACCAAGGACGTCGGCCCCGACTTCGGCGGCTTCTACAGCCTTCAGTTGAATAATTTCAACGTGAACCTCATGCCGGTGAAAAAGAACCACCCGCTCGTCGCGCTCGGCTCCGTGCCCCTGACCACCCTGCGCAACAAGAACTCCGCCCGCTTCAGCGTGCTCGTGGACAAACACCGGAGTTACGTCGCTTGCTTTCTCGACGGACAAATGATCAAGGAATGGAACGACCGCAATGAGTTTATCGGCGAGGGAACCGGCATCCGGCTCGTTCATCAACAGCAGGGCGGAACCGTCCGGTTCAGCAACCTCGTCATCACCGAGTGGGATGGTTACACACCCGATGCCCCCGTCACCGCTCTCGCCTCGGATGAGGACTGGCTCGACTTCGTCAATGGCGACCAGATCACCGGTCAGTTGAAGGGCATCCACGATGGAACCGCCCGGCTCTTCACCGGCAAAACCGATCTCGATATCCCGTCCGAACGCATCGGCTCCATCCGCCTTGCCTCCGAACCGGTGGCCGACTCCCCGCTCCAACCCGGCCATCTCCGCGCCGCCCTCGCCGGCGGCGGCCAGATCACCTTCCAGATTGAAGACGCCACGGACGACGGACGCGTCATCGTCTCCAGCCCCAACTTCGGCCGCACCACCCTCGACCCCTCTGCCTTCGTCAACATCGATTTCCTCCCATAACCCCCCTCCGGCTCCACTGCCGTTGAGTTAAGCAGATCGCCAGCTCTTGCTCATACTCTTACTCGTGCTTCTTACTCCCCGCCCTAAAGTCCTGATGTCTTAGAGCCTGTTTTAAAAATCGAAGGGGTCCTGTTTTCCCGGAAAAGGTTCTCTGGCGAGGCGCGACGAGGGAGAATAGCCTTCGCTCTGTGACCGAGGAGCAACGAAGCCAGAGAGCCTTTTCCGGGAAAACCCTCCGGGCGGCGGTTCTTTTGCCCGGGTCCCGCGTTGACTCAACCGTCACAGCCCGCAGAGGGGATGCTCCGGTCTCGCCGCCTTGGCCCCGGACAAAATCCCTCGCCGCAGGACCCCTTCCATTTTTAAAACAGGCTCTTAGGGATTATGAGTGAGAGTATGAATATGAGCGGCCGGTTGCTCTTCCGTCGTCCCTAATTCAACACCAGTGCCCTCCGGCCCTCCGCCATTTGCCCACTCCCCACTACCCACTACCCACTGCCCACTACCATTCCCCCTGCCCCCCAATCTTTTCCCACATCCCGGACTGGATTCCCCGCCGGCCGCCCGCTATGTTTGCCGCCTATGTTTGATACCGTGAAAACCGATCTCGAAACCGCCGCCGACAAACTGGACCATCTGCGGAGGTTTCTTTGACGTCCCCAAGGTACAAAAACGCCTCGGCGAAATCGAAGCCCAGATGGCCCTCGAAGGCTTCTGGGAGAATCGCGATCAGGCCCAGCAACTGATCGAGGAGGCCAATTCCCTCCGCAGACGCATCGAACCCCTCGGCAAGGCGCAGAAGCAACTCGACGACCTCCGCGTCATGGTCGAACTCGGCGAGGCCGAACCCGCCGGCCGCCAGCCCGCCCTCCTCCAGGAAGTCGAGCGCGACCTCCAATCGCTCACCCGCGATCTCGAGGCCAGCGAACTTCGCGTCTTCCTCAACGGCCCCCACGACCGCAACAACTGCATCCTCAGCATTAACGCCGGCGCCGGCGGCACCGAATCCTGCGACTGGGCCAACATGCTCCTCCGCTTGTACCAGCGCTGGTGCGAATCCCGCGGATGGGAAATCGAAATCACCGACGCCCTCCCCGGTGACGGCGCCGGCATCAAAAGCGCCACCCTCCTCGTCAAAGGCGAGTTCGCCTACGGCTATTGCAAGGCCGAACGCGGCGTCCATCGGCTCGTCCGCATCTCCCCCTTCGACTCAAACAAACGCCGCCATACCAGCTTCGCCAGCGTCGATGCCATCGCCGAGATCGAGGAAACACCCGAACTCCAGATTCCACCCACCGAGTTCAAGGTCGATACCTACCGTTCCGGCGGCAAGGGCGGCCAGAACGTCAACAAGGTCGAAACCGCCGTCCGCATCACCCACATCCCCACCGGACTGGTCGTCGCCTCCCAGAGCCAGCGCTCCCAGCACCAGAACCGCGCCACCGCCATGACCCTCCTCCTCTCCCGCATCTACGCCCAGCGCGTCGATGAACAAAAGCAGGAGATGGAACGCTTCTACGGCGAAAAAGGCAGCGTCTCCTGGGGCAACCAGATCCGCAGCTACGTCTTCCAGCCCTATCGCATGGTCAAGGACCTCCGCACCGGCGTCGAAACCAGCAACGTCCAGGCGGTCATGGACGGCGACCTCGATCCCTTCGTCAACGGCTGGCTCCGCGCCGGCTGCCCCACCAAACGCATGGCCGGAATCAAGGACGACGACGACTCATGAATCTCCTCGAAACCATCGTCGATCAAAAACGCGTCGAAATCGCCCGCCTGCCCAGCGCGTCCGTGACGCCGGATGACCTGAAGTCGCGCCTCAACGCCCGTTCCGACAACCGCGACTTCCTCTCCGCGCTCGCGCAACCGCCCGCCGGCGACATCGCCCTGATCGCCGAAATCAAAAAGGCCTCCCCCTCCGCCGGCGTCATCCGCACTGATTTCGATCCCGTCCGCATCGCCCGCGACTACGAGGCCGCCGGCGCCAGTTGCCTTTCCGTCCTGACCGACGAACGCTTCTTTCAGGGCTCCCTGGATTCCCTGAAGGCCATCCGCGACGCCGTCCGCCTTCCCCTGCTCCGCAAGGATTTCATCATCGATCCCCGGCAGATTCCCGAAAGCATCGATGCCGGCGCCGACGCCATCCTCCTGATTGTCGCCATCCTCGATGACACGCAACTGAGGACCCTGCACCAACTCGCCACCGGTTGCGGGCTCGCCGTGCTCGTGGAGGTCCACGACGAAACCGAACTCGACCGCGCCAAGGCCATGGGCGCTCCGTTGATCGGCGTCAACAATCGCGACCTGAAAACCTTCAAGACAGATCTCGCCACGACTGAACGACTGGCCGGCAATCTGTTCCCCGCCGCGGCATCTTCCGGGATCGCGGGCCAGGCCGCTCCATTGCTGGTGGCCGAAAGCGGAATCCATCATCGCGAGGACGTCCTGCGTCTGAAGGCCTGTGGTGCGCGCGCCATCCTCGTCGGCGAATCCCTCATGCGCGAAGCCGACATCTCCTCCAAAGTGCGCGCGCTTCTGGGAATTCCCTCCCGGTAGGGACCGCGTTCCTCCCGCCTCGTAGCCTCCGGCGTAAGCCGGATCACTCTCCCTCGACCGCACACACCTCACCCAATGACCCGCCACCACCGCAAAAGAAGCCAGCTCCCATCGGAACCCCGGTAGGGACTGCGTTTCACCGCGTCCCTGACTTTGCCGAAGGCGCATGGATTGGAGGAAAGGAACAATGCATCGTCTCGTTTCATAGGAGCGCGGCCAGCCTGCCCGCGCGAATCCACAACGCCCGACCCGCTCCCTCTAGCAAGAAAACTTCCCCCCATTCACGATCTTCCACCATTTCCGGCAGCCGGGATTTGAAATCTGAGATTTGAGATTTCAGAACTGCTTTTTGAGATTTCTGGTCAGATCAAGCCCTTCTCCTCCGCTTCCTTGCGTTTGGGATGCCACTGGGGAAGATGACGCAACAACTCGAGGTCGAACTCCCGGGCACGCTTTTTTTGTTCGGCCTCGCGCCGCGAAAGGTTGGTGAGATGCCGCTGTCCTTTGATGTCCGAGTTTTGAAGCGAGTCTGCCCAGCCGCGCAACTGCCGCGAGCAGGATTCGGCGATGGATTTGAGATCTGAAATTTGAGATTTGAGATCAGCGGGCCAGCGGCTCTTGTTCGCGCGGCACAGTCTGAGCGTGAGCATCGAGCGCACCTCGCCCGCCGAGCCGCGCGCGATGTAGAGAAAGGCCAGGAGTTCCTTCGTGGTGCCCCGCTCGAAGCCTTCGGCAATGTTGTTGGACACAGACAACGCCGCGCGATCCAATTGATCACGGAACCCGCGCGTGGCGTTGAATGCCTCGTTTGCGATCAGCTCCTCGGTCAGTTCATACAGTTCGGCGGCCTTCTGCCAGACGGGCAGGTCTTCGAATCGCTCGTAGGTCATGATGATTCCCCTTGTTTGAATCTCCTTGTTGGCAGGGAAGCACGGCAGTGTGGTGTGAGAGATTTGAAATTTCAAATCTCAAATTCATGTTCTGAGACAGCCGATGCGCCAGCCGGTCCGGCGTGTTTCGGGAGGCGGTCGCCCGGGGCAAACAGAAGTCGAACAACGATTTGAGATTTGAGATTCAAGATTTCAGAACTGCTTTTTGAGATTCCCGGTCAAGTTCAGGATTTGAATGCGTCTTTTTCCGTCTCGGGTGCCACAGGGAAGGATCACAGCAAGCATCAGCGAGTCGCCGATTCACTCGCGGCCGACGAACGGAGAAACTCAATCAGACCGGCCATTTGGGCGGGACTCAGTCCGCTCTCCAGTCCTTCCGGCATCAGGGAGCGGGGAAGCCGTTCAAACCGCCGGAGGTCGGTTCGCGGAAATGTTTGAGGCTCGCCGAGCAACGGGCGGAGGGTCACGCTTCCGGCAGTCTCCCCCGTCAATAAGCCTTCAAGCACGTCTCCGGACAGCGTCTCGACGCGGTAGTTCCAATACTCCGGGGCCACCTCGCGATTCGGATCCAGAGTGGCCGTCAACCACCACTCGGCCGGCTCCGCTGCGTGCTCCCGCAGATCGGGTCCCATCGCCACGCCGCCATTGTCCTCCATCGCATGACACATCTGGCAGCGTTCCATGAAAATTTCCCGGCCGGCTGCCACGTCGCCCGATTCCCCCAAGGCCGATTCGTATGTCCGGCGCTTTTCCTCCAGGGCGTCATCGGCCACACCATCCCGCGTACGGGCGGTTTGCCCGATGAGATCGCGCAGTTCGGAATCCTCAAGAGCACGACGGTAAATTCGAACGTCGCGCAAGTTGCCCGGAAACGTCCGGGGCGGTTGGGTCCGGGGATTGGCTCCCAGCCAGACCGGCACGCCCGGATGACGATCCGGTTGCCCGGTCCTGGCCATCATTCCCACGAGCGTTCCGTCGAGATAAAGCCGCTTGGCCTGGCCATCATACGTGGCGGCCACGTGACTCCATTCGCCGGCAGACAGGTCCCCGGACAACGCCACCAGCGTGGAGGTCACTCCGCCGGTCTTCAGGCGGAACCGCAAACGGATGTCGCCCGACCGAAAGGTGCTCAACATCCAGTAATGATCCCCCTCCGCTTCACCCGTCGCCTTGGCCACCACGCGTTGATCGGCGTTTCCCGGAGGAAAGGTCTCCGGTCGAACCCACGCCGTGATACTGAACTCCGGCGATTCGATGTCCCAATTCCCCGTGTCCACGTGGCCGCCACGACCCTCGAATACGAGCGTCACGCGTCCATCCGGCAGCCGGTTCCACTCCGCTTCATGGACGCGGCCGTGCCGTCCGTGTCCGGAAATGTCCCGCGCCAACCGCCCTTCCCCGTCATCCATCGGCCAATGCCCTGCCAGTTCGAGTCCCTCTGGAACAAACGCCGGCGAACTCACGTCGAACCGCGCGACAGCCGTCCCGCTCGGATGTGTTTTCTCCGCGAACACACGCGCCTTCACGCGCGCGCCACGGCGCAGGGCAAATGGTTTCTCATACAAGGACGAACTGGCCGAGGGTTCGGAACCGTCGAGCGTGTAACGAATCTCCCCCTCCGCGACCTCCGTCGTCAGCCGCACAGGGACCGGTTCATCAAATGTGCCGCCTTCAGGTTCGATGATCGGCGCCTCCGCCACCGGTGTTCCCGGACGAAACCGGATGCGATACACCGTGCCGTTCAACGTCTCGTAGGTCGTGGAAAGCCAGTAAAGGCAACCGTCCGGCCCCACCCGCGTCTGCGCGGCGTTCCGGGTCTCTGTGGCGAACCCGACCACCTCGGGCCGGTCTTCGGATAACATCCGCCGGAGGGTATGACCCCGCCAATCCGTGATGAAATAGCTGCCGTGGTATTGCGGAGGAAACTCACCGGCAAAATACCAGGCGCCGCCCGCGATGAGACCGGCGCCCATGTGCAGCGGCGCCTCTGGCGTCCCCGCGTCGCCGGCAAACGGGTGCTGATAGTTCCCGCCCCTGACGAGTTCGTGGATGGTCTCTTTGCCTGCCACCACGTCATTGATGTAGATGCGGCGGCTTTCCGGATGAAGGGAGACGGTGTAGGGATTGCGGAAACCAAGCGCCCAGATTTCCGGCCGCGCCCCTGGCACTCCGACGAAGGGATTGTCGTCGGGGACAGTTCCATCCTTGTGGATCCGAAGCACCTTGCCGATGAGCAGCCCCAAATCCTGAGGGCCGTCGCGGGGCGCGGGGTTCCACCCATCCCCCACCGTGATGTAAAGTTTCCCGTCCGGCCCGAACAACAGCGCGCCGCCGTTGTGACTGCCGCCGTCCTTGACCGGGCCGTCGGTGGGTTGGGTGTGCATCGGGATGTCGAGCAGCACCTTCAAGCTGCCGGGTTCGGCCACGTCGGGATTCCGGCGCGAGGCGGTCAAGCGAACCACCCGGTTCAAGCGCGGCCGGTCGTTCATGAAATACACATACACGTGACCGTTCCTTTCGAACTCCGGATCGAAGGCGAAACCTTCCAACCCGGAGGACCGGTAATCGCCGTAGTGATAAATGTGGCTGTATTGGAAGCCGGGCCGCGCGGCTTCCTCCCTGCGGCCGGGAATCTCCGGGGGAACCGCCAACGTGGCAAACGGTTCGGAGAGAAGACGTCCATCCCTCACAACGCGGAGCTGGCCGGTGATGCGTTCGCCGATGAACAATCGCCCGTCCGGCGCGAAATCCATCGCGTTCGGATCGCGCAACCCGTCCACATAAACAGTCTGCTCGAATCCATAAGGCAGCCGCGCGGCATGGGATTCAAAGGGAGCAGGCAGTCCGAGGCCCAGCCAGCCGGCGGTCAGGCCGATGACAGCGCGCATGGAGCGCGGCCACCCGCCACAAATCACAAACCGGACAATGCAAGTGCCGCCGCGCATCATGGGGCCGCCTGGACAACCGCCTGCAAACGGCGACGATAATCGGTTGGTGTGGTCCGCTTATGCCGGCGGAAGCTGCGGTTGAAACTGGTCACGTCTCCAAATCCGCATCGAAACGCCACCTCGGAGACGTTGAAGTCGGGCTCCATCAACAATCGGCAGGCATGGCCGATTCGCACCTCGTTCACAAACTCATGGAAGGTCTTTCCGGTATGCACCTTGAAAAACCGGCTGAACGCGCTCTCGCTCAAATGCGCGAGGCCGGCGGCCTCCTCCCGCGTCAGCCGGCTGTCCAGATTCGCCTGAATGTGCGCGCAGACACGCCGCAGCCTTTCGACTTCGAGGTCGGCGCACAACGGCTGAAATCCGGCACTGCACAGGGGGGTCAACTCCCGGGAACCTGACAACAGATAAAGAACCGACAACAGATCGAGCAGACGTGGGAGGCCATCGTGCCGCGCCATGGTCTGGATCAGGGCCGCGGCCGCTTCCCGCGTCCGGCCGTTGGCCTGCAAACCATGCGTCGCGCGGGCCAGCAGCAGTCGCACGTCGCGCAGTTCCGGTTTGCGAAAGAACTCGCTCCCGGCGAAATCGTCACGGAAATGAATGACAATGGCATGCACCGGCGGCCCGTCGGGACCGGTCGGCTCGTAATGCCACACGTGCGGCAGATTGGCTCCCAGCAGAACGACCTCTCCCCGTTTGATGGGACACAGACTGTCCCCAACAATGCGCTGTCCCCGTCCGCTCAACACCAGGCCCAACTGGCATTCCGGATGGAAATGCCAGGAGCAGCCGGCGTAAGCACCTCGGATTTCCAGCACACGGAACGAGGATTCAACGGCTGTGGCCACCTGATAAAAAGGCGCCCTGACGGAGTGACCCGCTTTCAACATAGGAAGATGAGAGTCTTAGAGCCTGTTTTAAAAATCGAAGGG
>DATKEE010000185.1:0-8902 GCA_035544555.1 Candidatus Methylomirabilota bacterium | reverse complement strand
CCCGGTGTGGTCGCGAACCAGTTGGACGCCTTCACCCGTTTCGTCCAGTCCGTCCGCCATGATCACTAAAATTGCCAACTTCTTCACCTCGCTGAAGCTGACCGTCGCCTGCCTGTCGCTCGCCATGGTGCTGGTCTTTGTCGGCACCCTCGCGCAGGTCAAACTCGGCCTCTGGGTCGCCCAGGAGGAATACTTCCAAAGCCTCTTCGGCTATTGGTCTCCCGGGGACACCGGACTTCGTATCCCCGGGTTTCCCGGCGGTTATCTCCTCGGTGGCATCCTCCTCATCAATCTCATCGCCGCCCACTGCAAACGCTTCGAACTCTCCAGAAAAAAAATCGGCATCTTCCTCGTCCACGCCGGACTCATCCTGCTCCTCCTCGGCCAGTTCTTCACCGAACTCTTCACCGTGGAAAGCACCCTCACTCTCGCCACGGGTGAGACCCGAAACTACTCCGAAGCCACCCGCGCCACGGAACTCGCGCTCATCGACAAGTCGGATCCCCAAACGGACAAGGTTTATTCCATCCCCGACTCGCGACTCAGGAACGAGACGCTCATCCGGGATGACTCGCTGCCTTTCCAGGTCCAGGTCAAAAACTACTGGCCCAATGCCGACCTGGCGCGCGAACCCCTCCAGGCCTCCCTCCCCCCCCAGGCCACCGAGGGATTCGGACGCAACCTGCACGTCGTTCCCCTGCCCAAGGTCTCCAGCATGGACGAACGCAACCTGCCCAGCGCGCTGGTCGAAATCTTCGGCCCGGACGGCTCGCTCGGCACCTGGCTGGTCACGACTCTCTCCACTCAAACCCAGTCCTTCACTCACGACGGCAAAACCTACGCCCTGGCTCTGCGATTCAAACGATACTACACCCCGTATTCCTTCACGCTCATCGAATGCCGGCACGACCTCTACACGGGCACGTCGAAACCCAAAAACTTCAGCAGCCTGGTGCGCATCCGGAGTCCTGAAACCGGCGAGGACCGCGAGGTCAAAATCTGGATGAACCATCCCCTTCGTTACGCGGGACTCACCTACTACCAATACCAGATGGGCCAGGGCGGCCCCGATGGGATCGCCCCGCACACCGTCCTCCAGGTCGTACGCAACCCGAGCTGGCTCGCCCCCTACATCGCCTGCACCATTGTCGGCCTCGGCCTCCTGGTCCAGTTCCTCATGCACTTCGTCAACTTCACCAGCCGGCGGCGACACGGTTCCCGCCCCTCCGGCAGGACCGGCGACAAGCGCAAACGCCAGATGGCAGGACGACAGGACAGCCGCTCTCCCGCTCCCGTCGCCGAGCCCCTCACCACTCTCGCCAAGTCCGTTCCCACCGCACGGAGGTCCGCATGAAAAACCTGAAACACAGGACCCCCTGGATCCTCGTCGCCCTCCTCACCCTGTGGGTGGTCGCCTCGCTCCGGCCCCCGTCAAACGAATCGGGCTACGACATCGCCGAATTCGGCCGGCTTCCCGTCCTGCTCAACGGCCGCGTCAAACCCCTCGACACTGTCGCCCGCAATTCCCTCCTCATCATGCAGGGCCGCCAGGGAGTTTACCTGACAGAGGTCAAATGGTACGAACGTCTGCTCGGCAAGCGCCCGGAAAAACTCAAACCCATCGAATGGCTGCTCACCGTTTTGTTCCAGCCCGAAGAAGCCGACCAGTTGAGGACCTTCCGCGTCGAGCACCCGGATATCCAGGGCATTCTTGGAGGCGAAAGCCAGGGCCTCGTCTATTATTCCTTCAACCAGTTGACCAATCACCTGCCGGAAATCTCAAGCCAGGCCGAACAAATCCGCGAAAACAAACCCGAAGCCCAGACCCGCACCTCCCGGGAGACTGATCTTCTTCACCTCTTCGACAGCATCATCCTCTACCACCGGTTGAAGAACACCGTGAAACCGGAGGGCACGACGGACTTCGCCGCTGAGCTCGCCTCCTACGAAAGCATCATCGGCCCCGGCCTTGCCGCCCTGCACCTGAGTGAGTCGGGCGAAGAACACAACGCCGAGGATCTTCAACGCATGGCCGCGTTTTTTCAGCGATACTCCGTCCTTGAAGGGGCCGCCTACCCGCTGATTGTCCCGCCCCTCGACCCCGCCCATGCCCGGGAGGACTGGAAGAACATCGGCACCAGCCTCAAGGAATCCCTCCGCAACGGTGAACTCCATCCCGCGGTCCGCCACTATGCCGCCATGGCCACCGCCTATGCGGGCGACAAGCCCCCGGATTTCAATCGCGCACTCACCCAATACCGCGACTGGCTCGATGAACAAGAGTTCTTCGCCGAAATCAAGAAGGGCCAGGATGAATTCTCCTACAACCTGCTCGCCCCCTTCTACCGGGGCATGGTCATTTACATCGGCGCGCTCCTGCTCGGTTGCGCGTTCTGGCTCAATTGGAGCGGCTGGCTTCGGCGCTCGGGTCTCGCCCTCCTCATCCTGGGGTTCGTCATCCACTCGATCGGCCTCATTTTTCGAATGGTGCTCGAGGGCCGTCCGCCCGTCACCAACCTGTATTCCTCCGCCGTGTTTGTCGGCTGGGGCATCGTGCTGCTGGGCATCCTCCTCGAAGCCCTTCACAAAGGTGGCATCGGAATCGTCACCGCCGGCATCGGTGGCTTTGTCACACTGATCGTCGCCCATCACCTCTCCTTGAGCGGCGACACCATGGAGATGCTCCAGGCGGTCCTCGATACGAACATCTGGCTCGCCACTCATGTCGTCATCATCACCATCGGTTACGCCTCGATGTTCCTCGCCGGCCTTCTCGCCATCATCTATATCCTTCGCGGCGTGCTGACCCGCAGCCTCGTCCCCGAGACCGCCAAAGCCCTCGCCAAGATGGTCTATGGCGTCATCTGCTTCGCCACGCTCTTCAGCTTCGTCGGCACCATCCTCGGCGGCATCTGGGCCGATCAATCCTGGGGACGCTTCTGGGGCTGGGACCCCAAGGAAAACGGCGCGCTCCTGATCGTGATCTGGTGCGCCCTCATCCTGCACGCGCGCTGGGGCGGCTTGATCCGCGACCGCGGCCTCATGGTCCTCGCCATCTTCGGCAACATCGTCACCGCCTGGTCCTGGTTCGGCACCAACATGCTCGGCGTCGGCCTCCACTCCTACGGCTTCATGAACAAGGCCTTCGTCTGGCTCATGATCTTCAATGTCAGCCAGCTCCTGATCATGGGGCTCGGTCTCCTTCCAAAGCATCTCTGGCTCAGCTTCCGCCAACACTCCCCCGAACACACCCCGGGTTCCGGCGGCGGCGTGCAACCCAGCCCCCAGGAAGGATAAAGGATGAGGTATAAAGGCCAAAAGCGACCGGCTTTTATCCCCTATCCTTGAACCTTTATCCTTTCTGTCATCTTCCCCCGCCCCACGCATCACTCTGATTGCCTCCATGCAGTGCGTGCGGAGACGGGCCGGGGGTGAGGGCTCAAGAGGCAAACGTCCCTGAATTCCTTTTGACGCCCGAAAGGAGAAACTGAAGGATTAAGGCCCAACATTAAAGGGATCGACATTTGTCCTTTATCCTTGAGCCTTTATCCTTTTGACGTAGCGTTCACCACTCAATTGAACACACGGAAATGATCCGATTCATTGTCAAGAAATTCATGGGCTCCAAAAACGAGCGCGAACTGAAAAAGCTCCGCCCGCTCGTCGCCCGGATCAACGAACTGGAAACATCGTTGCAATCCCAGCCCGAGGAAGTTCTCCGCCAGAAGACCTCCGAATGGAAGACCCGCCTGTCCACGATCGAGGACGACCAGGAACTCGCCCGCACCCTCGATGAAATCCTCCCCGAGGCCTTCGCCGTCGTCAAAAACGCCTGCCGCCGCCTCTGCGGACGCGACATCAACGTCCGCGGCCATCCCATCAAATGGGAAATGGTCCCCTTCGACGTCCAGCTCATCGGCGGCTATGCCCTCCACAGCGGACGCATCGCCGAAATGGCCACCGGCGAAGGCAAAACCCTCGTCGCCACCCTTCCCGTCTATCTCAACGCCCTCACCGGCCGCGGCGTCCATATCGTCACCGTCAACGACTACCTCGCCGCCCGCGACAGCGAATGGATGGGCGCCGTGTACCAGTTCCTCGGCCTCACCGTCGGCTGCATCCTCCACGACCAGCCCCCGCGCGTCCGCCGCGAACAATACGCCTGCGACATCACCTACGGCACCAACGCCGAGTTCGGCTTCGACTACCTCCGCGACAACGGCATGGCCACCCGCGCCGAGGACCAGGTCCAGCGCGGCCATTACTTCGCCATCGTGGACGAGGTGGACTCCATCCTCATCGATGAAGCCCGCACCCCGCTCATCATCAGCGGCCCCGCCGTCGTCAACGTCAACAACCAGTACGACAAGTTCAAACCCGCCGTCCAATCCATCGTCAACGCCCAGCAAAAACTGTGCGACGGCTTCCTCAAGGAGGCCGACGAACTTATCCGAAAACTGCACCCCGAGGACGGCAGCAACCCGGAGGATCCGGAACTCCTCCAGCGCGAACTCGGTCTCCTCCTCTATCGCGTCAAGACCGGCAACCCCAAGTCCCCCGACCTCCTCCGCCTCCTCGAGAATCCCGAACACCGCCGCTTCATGAACAAGGCGGAACTCGAACTCCACGCCGACCAGAGCAAAAAGCAACTCTACGCCCAGAAGGAGTCCCTCTACTTCGCCATCGACGAAAAGGGCCATGACGCGGACCTCACCGAGAAGGGCCGCGAATTCCTCAGTCCCCAGGATCCCGACGCGTTCATGCTCCCGGATCTCGGCACGCTCTTCCACGAGATCGACAGCGGTCCGGAACCCGACGCCCGCAAGCGCCTCGAAATGAAGTCGAAAATTCAGACCGACTTCGAACAGCGGGCCCAAGCCATCCACAGCATCTCCCAACTCCTCAAGGCCTACTGCCTCTTCATCAAGGACGTCCAATACGTCGTCCAGGAAAACAAGGTCATCATCGTCGATGAAAACACCGGCCGCCTCATGACCGGTCGCCGCTGGAGCGACGGCCTCCATCAGGCCGTCGAGGCCAAGGAAGGGGTCGAGATCGAGCGCGAAACCCAGACGCTCGCCACTATCACCATCCAGAACTATTTCCGCCTCTACAGCAAACTGGCCGGCATGACCGGCACCGCCGAGACCGAGGCCAACGAATTCTTCGACATCTACAAACTCGGCGTGCTCGTCATCCCCACCAACCGCCCCGTCCGCCGCGATGACGCCAATGACTCCGTCTATAAAACCCGGCGCGAGAAATACGACGCCGTCCTCCGGGAAATCCAGACCATCCACGCCCTGGGCCGCCCCATCCTCGTCGGCACCATCTCCGTCGAGGTCAGCGAACTCCTCTCCCGCATGCTCAAGAAGGCCGGAATCATCCACTCCGTCCTCAATGCCAAATACCACCAGCAGGAGGCCGAAATCATCACCCGCGCCGGCCAGCGCGGCGGCGTCACCATCGCCACCAACATGGCCGGCCGCGGAACCGATATCAAACTCGGCGCCGGCGTCCCCGACGCCGGCGGCCTCCACGTCATCGGCACCGAACGCCACGAATCCCGCCGCATCGACCGCCAGCTCCGCGGCCGTTGCGCCCGCCAGGGCGATCCCGGTTCCTCCCATTTCTTCATCTCCCTCGAGGACGATCTCATGCGCCTGTTCGGCTCCGACAAGATCGTCAAGGTCATGGAGCGCGTGGGCCTCGAGGAAGGCCAGGAACTCGAGCACTTCATGCTCAACCGCTCCATCGAACAGGCCCAGAAACGCGTCGAACACCACAACTTTCAGATCCGCAAACGCACGCTCGAATACGACGACGTCATGAACAAACAGCGCGAGGTCATTTATGGCTTCCGCAACGAAGTCCTCCGCAGTGAGGATGTTCGCGACCGGCTCATGGACATCATGGAGGAGGTCGTCGTCAGCAAGGTCGATGAATTGACTCCTCCCAAAGAGGCGCCCGAAGACTGGGATATCCGCGCCCTGGCCGACTGGGTGAACCTCAATTTCCCGCTCGGCATGCCCGAGGAGGAAATCATCAAGGCCGCGAACGCGGGCACCGAAAAACCCGCCGCCGACTCCCTCTTCGGAGGGCTCAGCCCCGCCCAGTTCTCCGTCTGCCAGTTCATCGGCGACAGCGTCCGCAAGGCCTACGAACTCAAGATCAGTTTCGAACAACCCGATGCCCTCAAGGCCATCGAGCGCTACACCATCCTCAGCGCCATCGACAAACTCTGGCAGGAACACCTCTATGAAATGGACAGCCTCCGCCATTCGATCGGTCTCCGCGCCCATGGACAGCGCGACCCGCTCCTCGAATACAAGGCCGAAGCCTTCAAGATTTTCGACCAGTTGATGGTCAGCATCAAAACCGAAGTCTGCCACAACATCTTCCGCAGCGCCTCCTCCCTGATGGCCTTCGAGCAATTCCTCCGCAGCAAACCCCAGAAAACCCTGCATCAGGAAACCAGCGCCTTCGGCCAGCCACCCCCGTCCCCCGCCGGCGCCAGCAACATCGTCAGCGAAGCCGCCGCCGCACTCGAAAAGGCCAAACCCATCCGCACCGGCCCCAAGGTCGGCCGCAACGACCCCTGCCCCTGCGGCAGCGGCACGAAATACAAACAGTGCTGCGGTAAATAATAAAAACCTCTTGCCAGGCACACATCCCGCTATACAGTTGCAAACGATTTGCAAATGAATCCGGCCATCGCCAATCGCAAACTCTCGCTGCCCCAAACCTGTTGGGCCGGCCTGCTGGCGCTTGCCATTCTCCTGCTCCCCGCCCTGGCCGCATGGCCCACCCTCCACGATCACGTCCACGAGGACGCCTCCGACGCCGGTCATCACTGCGCGGTAACGCTCTTCTCCAAGGGGCAGATTGACCTCGCCGACACCTTCGTCCCTGTCCCATTCCCAGTCCGGATCGTCCCGGAACCATTCATCCGGATCACCGGCTTCATCCCGGGCCCGGATCACCTCTTCAGCCAGGGCCGCGCTCCTCCCCTTCCCCTCTACTGATTTCACTGGCTCCGGAATAATATCCGGAACCCCTCCGCGCCCGCCGTGCAGCCACGGCAGGTGAATCTCCAGTTCCCATCCACTCAGTCCCGGTTCGCCAGGCTCCCGGACGCCCGCCCCATGGGCGTGAATTCCCGGCATCAGAAAATCCATGAAATCTCAAGAATCTACCCGCGCCTCCCGCGCGTTTACGCTCGTCGAATTGATGGTCGTCATCGCCATCATCGCCATCCTCGTGGGACTCCTTCTCCCCGCCCTCGGCTCGGCCAAGGCGCGCGCCCGCCAGATCGCCTGCCTGTCCAACCTCCGGCAGATCGGTCTTGCCATGACCCTGTATGCCGACGACCACCAGGGCTGGCTTCCCACCACCACCCATGGCGCTGCCACCAACCAGTCCTGGATCTTCACCCTCGCCTCCTACCTTGGGGACGTGGACTCGATCCGCATCTGTCCCGCCGATCCGCTCGGCGCCGCCCGGCTCGAAGCCAACGGCACCAGTTACATCATGAACGAATACACGTCCGTGGATCTCCGTGATCCCTTCGGGCGCGTTCTTGAAACCTATCGCAACCTCGACCGCCTTCCCCGCCCCTCCGACACCATCACGGTGTTCATCGCCTCGGACGATCTCAGCCCCACCATTTACAGCGATCACACCCATTCGCGGAACTGGTCCAAGGGCTGGCCCGTCATCACGGCCGAAATCCAGCCGGACCGGCACGGCGCCGGGCGCAAACTGGCCGATCACTCCGCCGGGAGCGCCAACTACCTCCACGCGGACGGTCACGTGGAAAACCTCCCCGCCGCCACCCTCAAGGCGCGCGCGGACCGCGGAGACAACTTCGCAAAACCACCGCGCTGATCCGCGGGATGAATTCCGACGACTCAACTTCGGCATATCCAACAAACCAACCATCCAACCGAAACC
Organism: Candidatus Methylomirabilota bacterium; assembly: GCA_035544555.1. Lineage (GTDB taxonomy): Bacteria > Verrucomicrobiota > Verrucomicrobiia > Limisphaerales > DATKEE01 > DATKEE01. The sequence continues at coordinate 949 of DATKEE010000185.1, read as the reverse complement.
AAACCGAAACACACCATGAAAGCACACCTGATCCAATCCCGGCTCACCCTGCTCGGCCTGCTGACAGCCTCGGTCGCCACATTGTCCGCGCAGACCTCCCTGACCACCGAACACGTGGACGTCGGCATTGCCTACGAGCAAGGGGCCTGGGACCTCCATCTTCACAAGGAGAACCCCCCGCCAAACGAGGAGTTTGAACCCGGCGACGCCATCCTCGTCGTGGGCAGCGCCGCGGAAACCTCCGTTCCCGCCAGTCCCAGCTTCAGCTTCCTGGGAACCACCGGTGACCCCGTCTGGATTCTCCCCCAAAATCAGAATCCGTCGCTGCTCTTTCTCGGGATCGGCGCGGAGGAGATCGATCCATCCACGTTTGTGGGCAACATCACCCTCACGCTCGATGCGGTCTCCGGCCCCGGACACTTCGCGCTGTATCAGACGGACAGCTTTGGAACACCGACTGTCTTCATGAACTCGCGCGACGGCATCTCTTCCGGCGACAACGTCTCGATCACCCCCGGCAACCACGCTCACTTCAACTGGGCCTTCTCGGAACCCGGAACCTACAACGTCGCTTTCGAAGCATCCGGAATTCTGAACGATGGATTCAGCACCTTCACCTCGAGCGGCCCTGTGACCTACACATACGAGGTCGTTCCGGAACCCGGGACCTACGCCCTCCTGGGCCTCGGCGCCGGCATGCTCTTCTTCACCCTCAAACGCCGCGCGCGCCGCGGCTGAATGAGACGGGCCGCCGACGTCACCTTTCCGCCAGCGGCCCACCCTCCTCTTCCCTCGTTCCCATGAACAAGCTCCTTCCCGCGTTCGTTCTCATCTCTCACACCGCCTCCACGACGCTCCAGGCTCAGTTCGATTTCGTCACCCTGACCAACCAGCACGCCGATGTGCTCATCGGATATGACGCGGAAGCGTTCAACCCGTTATCATTCGT
>DATKEE010000184.1:0-7350 GCA_035544555.1 Candidatus Methylomirabilota bacterium | reverse complement strand
GCTTCATCGCCGCACTCCAAAACGTCGCCGACTTCGCGCGGGGCTTCCCGAACCTCGCGCCAGCGTTTTGGAGTGCGGTTGTGGGCGTCAGCCCTCTACCGCTTTCGGATGCCGGACGGGCGTTCTTCCAGCGCACTGCCTTCCCACGCGCTCGAAAGCGGCGAATCCGCTTCGCTTCATCGCCGCAGTCAAAACGTCGCCGACATCGGCACGGGCTGCGAGGTCAGAATGAGCATTGTTGGTTTCGGTGGTTCTTTCCATCCGGCGGAAGACTCGTTACGCTCGGCGGCATGGAACGCAGTGAGAAGCCGCCGGGCGATCCGGAGTTGAAACGCAGAATCCAGGAGCTGATTGCCTGGAAGGGCGGCGGCAATCATCCGGATCTTGTCGAGGACATCATCGAGAACGCGCTGAAGATCCTCAACGACGTCAAGGATCGCGGCGACGTCCGGGTCATCCAGACGGGGATTCGCGAACTGCGCTACGCCTTCAAACTCTTTGCCCCCTACGCCGGCATCCGCAAGGTCAGCATTTTTGGATCGGCGCGCACCCAGCCGAGCAAGATGGAATACCAGCAGGCGGTCGAGTTCGCGCGCAAGATTGTTGAGGCGGGCTTCATGGTGATCACCGGCGCCGGTTCCGGGATCATGCAGGCCGGCCACGAAGGCGCCGGACTGGAGAAGAGTTTCGGCGCGAACATCCGTCTCCCCTGGGAACAGGCGGCCAACCCGATCATTCACCAGGACAAGAAGCTGGTGACCTTCAAGTATTTCTTCACGCGCAAACTAACCTTCATCCGGCATTCGGATGCCATCGTCCTGTTCCCCGGAGGATTTGGAACCATGGATGAGGGATACGAGGCCATGACGTTGATGCAGACCGGCAAGAGTCGTTTGATGCCGCTCATCCTCATCGACCGGCCCGGCGGCACCTATTGGAAGACCTGGGACCGCCACGTCCGCGATCACCTCCTGCGCGACCAGCTCATTTCGCCCGACGACCTGGGCCTGTACCAGATCACTGACGACACCGATCAGGCGGTGCGATTGATCACGCGGTTTTATCGGAATTTTCATTCGAGCCGGTTCGTGAAGGATTTGCTGGTCATCCGCCTCAAGCATCCCCCCGCGGCGTCGGCCATCGAGGCGTTGAACGAGGATTTCGCCGACATCCTCACGGGACCGCCCATCCAGGCGAGCGAGGCGCTGCCCGAAGAACGCGAGGAAACCGAGGCGCTGGATCTGCCGCGGATCACCCTGGGCTTCAATCGTCGCGAGTACGGCCGCCTCCGCCAATTGATCGACGTGCTCAACACCTGGTGACTGGGAGATCCCATGAACATTCATCATCTGGAACTCTTCTATTACGTGGCGCGCCATGGGGGCATCAGCGGGGCGGTCCGCAACATTCCGTATGGGATTCAGCAACCGGCCGTCAGCGTCCAGGTCTTGCAGCTCGAGGATTACCTGGGCACCAAGCTGTTTGACCGCCGACCCTTCCAACTCACGCCGGCGGGCGGGAAGCTTTACGCGTTCATCGAGCCGTTCTTCTCGAATGTGGCCCGGGTGGCCGGGGAGATTCGGGGGCACGCCACGCAGTTCATCCGCTTCGGCGCCTCGAACACCGCCTTGCGCACGCATGGCCTGGATCTGTTGATCGCCATGCGCGGTCGCGTCCCCGATTTGCGCTTCAGTCTGCACGATGCCATCGAGCCCGTCCTGCTGGGGATGATCGAGAAGGACGAAATCGATCTCGCCCTGACTGTCGTGCCGGACAATCTCCCGGCCGGCGTGTCCGCCGAACCGCTGCTCAGCCTGCCGCTGGTGCTCCTGGTGCCCCGCAATTCGCGGATCAAGGACGCGTCGGAACTGTGGAAGCGGGACAAGATCGAACACGCGCTCATCTCGCTGCCGCCGATCGAATCGATGACACGCCGCTTTCAACAGGGGTTGTCGCGTCTGGGGGTGGACTGGATCAGCACGCTGCAGGTCAATTCCCTGGACCTCATCGAAATCTACACGGCGAGTGGATTCGGCATTGGATTGACTTTGGACATCCCGCGCGTCGAGGTGAAGCGCGGGTTGCGAGCGCTGCCGCTGGAGGGCTTCGAACCTGTTGAGGTGGGAGCCTTGTGGCGGGGGAAGCCGACCCCGCTCATTTCCGGGTTTTTGGAGGAAATGCGCCTGCGCGCGGAGGCGCTCGTGGGACCGGGCAATCGCGTCAGTTCACGCCCAGCAACTGGATCAAGGCGGCGTCCTTCTCGGGCCCCTTGATGAAGTCGAGCGAACGAATGTAACGCGCGCGCTCCTCCCCGGCCGTGTTCCCGTCGGCAATGATCTTTACCAGCAGGCCCGGTGTCTTTTTGGAGCGCGAACGCCACACGACGTCACGACCCGCGGGAGTGTTCCAATCGGCTCCGACCCGCTTCAACCAGTCGTCCAGGTATCGATCCCACTGCCGGTCGGCGCCGATGCCCAGCGCTTCCAGATACCAGCGATCCGCGCCGTCATGCTGGACGGCCAGGCGCGCCCAGAGACCGGCGGCTTCCGGGGCGGATTGATGGCGCAGGGCGAGGGCGCATTCGCGGCGGACGTGGGGGGAAGGATCATCCACAAGCATCCGGACATACGGAATCATGTCGTATCTCCGCTCGCGGGCAATCCGCAGACCCGTGATGCGAATGTCCGAATCCGGATCCTTCAAGGCATCGGCGATGTATTTCCGTTCCTTGCCGGGAATGCGCGCCAACAAATGCAGCGCCCGCGCGCGCATGCGCGGGTTGTCGTCGTTCCAGAGCCGGACGAGTGAAGACTCGGCCTGATCGCGCATGCGATGGAGCGCTGTCCAGGCTAGGAACCGGGTGGCGGAATTGGGGGATTTCAGGGCCGTCACCGCGCCCTCGGCCGACTCCAGATCTGGCTTCCCGACACGGGATTGATGTCCCGCCGGAGCCACGCGATAGATGCGTCCGCGCATCGTCTCCAGATTGCGGTCGCCCATGTTGTGGCCGCCCACGCCGGGATCGTGCCAGTCGGCGACGTACACCGATCCGTCCGGGGCGATGCTGACGTCGGACGGACGGAACCAGGTATCGCTGCTTTCGAGGAGGTTGACGACGGTGGCCTCATAGCCCGCGCCGGACGGGGTGACCGGATAGGCGCGCACCACGCGGGGACCGGCGTCGCAGTGCAGCATTTGATCGTGGAACACCCGCGGCAGAAGCCGGCCCTCATACACGGTGATGCCGGTGGGGGAGCCGGCGCCGGTGACGAGAAGATTCGGCACCACGCCGGGATCATTCTGATGCCAGTGCTGTTGCGGAACAGTCTCCTCCATGTTCGTGCGTTTCGTCCTCCAGCCGGCCCCCGTCATTTCGTCGGTGAACCCGTAATTTCCGAATTCCATGACGTAGTTGATCCGGACCGCCTGATTGCCGTCGTCGTCGTTGTCGGATTGCCACATTGTGCCGAAGGAATCGACCGCCACTTCGTAATTATTTCGGAAGTTCCAGGCGAGGGTTTCGAGTTCGCCTCCCTGCAGGTTGCAGCGAAACACCAGACCCTGACGGTAGGGATTGCCATGACCGTGGACTTCGTTGCCCGCCAGATCGACGACATACCGGCTGCCATCGGCGGTCTTCAACCGGCCTCCGTCGTTCCCCACATTGAAGTAAAGGCGCCCGTCGGGACCGAACACGAACGCGTGCGCGCCATGGTCGTGATCCACGCCCCCGATGCCGGTAAACCACACGTCCTTCCGGTCCGCGCGGTCATCACCGTTTGTATCCGTGAACACAAAGATGTCGGGCGAACGGGAGACAATGACGCGATTGCCCAGCACGCAGATGCCGAGCGCCGCGTTGATCTCGGGTCCCTGGTAGAACACCGTCTCCTTGTCCGCGGCCCCATCCCCATTGGTGTCTTCAAGGATCAGGATCCGGTCGCCGCCCTCGCGGAGGACGCCCCAGGGTTTGAAGCTGGATCGATAATTCACCCCCTCGGTCACCCAGATGCGTCCGCGCGAATCGATGTCCATGTTGGTCGGGTTACGCAGCATCGGCTCGGAGGCGAACAAGGTGACCTCCAAACCCTCCGGAACGGTCATGGTCTTGAGATACTCCTTCGCCGCCTCGGGACCACTGCCCCGGGCCCCGCCGGATCCGGCTGCCGCCGCCGAGGCGAAAGCCACGTTCCGCGGAGGCGGCTGGACGAATGCCATGAACTCGACCGTCGAACCGCAACCCTGATCCGTACCCCCGTTGTCCACACCGGCCCGCCCCTTGAAGCGGACGAATCCCTGTCCGGCCAGATCGTATTCGATGACGGACGGCGTATGGGTGCCAATCCCGAACGAGACCGGTTCGCCCGCGATCTTCAGGGGTCCGCCGCCGCAGTTCTGATTGATGTTCACACGGCCATGTCCGGTCGTGGCGGACTTCCATTTCAGGTCGGTGAGTCTGACCTCGGAGCCGTCCTGCTTGACGAGGACCGGCTCCGCCCAATCCGCCCAGTCGCAGCCAATGCCGTCCCCCGCGTCGGCAACCACCAGCCAGAGCCCCTCGGCACCGGTAAGATCGACGTCCACGGGAACGGAACCCGACTTGACCAGGCCGCTTCGGAACAGGGGTTTGGCGCCGGCGTCCGCGGTGGGGCGCACGGCAGGACGGCTGCCCCGCTTCGGGTCGAGGTTCTCCATCAATTCCTCGTCGGTCACGCTGGAGGCGACTCCGCCGGCCGGCACTTCGACCTTCGAAATCCAGAGCAACGCGTTGAGCACCACCTTGCGGAAATCGTCACCCCCCCAGTTCATGTGGAAATGGCCGCCGGTGAATCCAAAACCGCGGCCGCCATCCTCGCGTTCCACCGCCCACATCATCGCCTCCTCGCGACCCTTCGCGGCAACGATGTGCGGATAGGGACCCCGCGGATGCACATACGGGCCGTCGCGGACATCGTCCGACGGTTTGTCGCTGAGTATCGGCTGGACGCCGCGCCGGTTGTCCTGAAACCGCATGTTGAAATACCACTCATCCTTGACGTTGAACGGCTCGACGCCCCGGGTGATGGGGTGATCGGGCAGTTGCTTGAAATCGGCCGTCCAGATCGGGTTCACGGAGAAGGCATTCTCGTAGTAACCGCCGATCCACTTCTGAAACGCCTCGCCCCCGGGTCCGGCCGGGACTTCGACCGCGTAATGAGCGCATCCGAGACCGGCGCCGGCATCCATCAATTTCCCGATTTGCGCCAGTCGATCCTCCTTCAGAACCGGATGCCCCCCGCCGCCGTCCATGAACAGAAAGATGCCGTCCGCGTCCTTGAACGCATCGGGATCCTCCGGCCAGCCATTCCGATGAACGACCACCTCGAGGCCTGGCACATCCTGAAGACACTTCGCCAGCAGCAGGCAACCGGCGTTGAACTCGTGCATCAGCGGCGGATGGCTCGGAGTGCCGGCGACCATGACCAGCTTCCGCTTTTCGGCGGTCAGGCCATCCGTGGGAGCGAGGGCGATGAGCGTTCCCATCGCGACTGCCATACAGGGGAATGTTCGTTTCATAACTGCGAATCAATAAACCTCAATGCGTTTCCAAAAAGCCGGATCCGGCGCCGCCTCCCCATCTGATTCCGCGCGGAAGATCGCGCCGCGCTCCAGGCCGAGCCCTCAGTTCAGCGGTCGAAGGCGGATGTTTTTCACCTGGAGTGTCATCGGAGGACCGGTGTGCAATTGAAGGGCGAGGAGTCCTGTACTGGCGGCCCGGCCCGGATGCTCGTCAATCACCAGGGCGGTGACCCGGCCGTTGATGAGATGGGTGAGTTGGTTGCCGTTCGCGATGATCGTGTAATCGTTCCAGTCCTCGCCGCGGATGTTCGCCTGCAACTCCCCGGTCTCCCCAACGGATCCGATGACCTCGACGACATGCTTGTCGGGATCCGCCGGGTCCGGCTTCACCTGGGTCACCTGCCCGCGCCGGGCCAGGATGCCGCGGCCGCGCTCCTCATACAGGATGCCCGAATAGGTCGTGCCCGCCTCGAAGTCGGCCTGATAACCGCCCACGATGAACTTCTCGGGATCGAGCAGGCGGCTGCGGTATTGGATGCCGGAATTGCCGTTGACGAGCTTGTAGGAGAGACGCAGCTCGAAGTCGGTCGTGGTCCCGTTCGTCCACACCAGAAAGGTGTTCGACCGAAGCGCATTCGCGGCGGTGGTCCTGCCGGTGATCGCGCCATCCTCCACGGACCAAAGATCCGGGTTGCCCTCCCAACCCGTGAGGTCCTTTCCATTGAACAGGTCCTGGAAGCCCTTGTCCGCATCGCCCCCCACGGCAGCGGACGTGAAGGCGAGCCAGCCGGCGAACACGACGGGCAGGAATCGAATCGGATGCGTTTTCATGATGGGAAACTTTCGGAAGCCGGCCGGACGACCGCGCGGTTGGTTACAATGTCTTGCGCAGAAACTTCAGTCCCTTCACCGCGATTTCGTCGCGTGTGGGTTCGATGCGCCTCCAGATGGCCGCGGCGCGCGCGATGACCTTCACGTCCGTGGTGAAGGATTCGATCACGACGTCGCCCTTGTATTTGACCGCCTTCAAGGCCTTCGCGATGGATTTCCAGTCGATGTGATCGTTGCCGGGCGTGCCGCGATCGCTGCCGCAGGCGTGGAAATGGCCGAGGAGTTTGCCGGCCTTGCGGATGGCGGCGCCCTGTTCCTTTTCCTCGATGTTCATGTGAAAGGTGTCGAGGTGCAGTTTGAACGCCGGATTGTTGACCTCGCGAACCATCTTGAGGCCCTGATCGCAGGTGTTGATGAAGTCAGTCTCGAAACGATTCAGCGGCTCGAGACAGACCTGGCGGCCCCGCTTCCGCGCGTAATTCGCCAGGGTCTTGAGATGTTTCAAGACGGTCTTCCATTGCTGCCTGTATTCCTTTTCGGGAACGGCATCGGCGCGGCCCACCGCGGAATAAACCGGCCCGATCAGGCTGGGGCAGTCGAGCACGACCATCTGGTCGATGAGCTTCCTCATGTAGTCGAGCCCGGTCTGCTGCTGTTCGGGAGTGCCTCGCAGGTCGCGATCCGGCCCCATGCACGCGCAGACCGAACCGCAGACCAAACCATGCCGGTCCAGCTCCGCCTTCACGTGCGCGGGATCGATGTGCGAAGGGTCCTCGACGGGCAGTTCGACGGTGTCGAAGCCCCACTTTTTGAACTGTTTGAAGAGCCGGGTGCTCTCGTTGGTGAACGGGGAGGTGAACAGAAAGGTGTTGATGCCGATTCTCATAATGGATCACGGCGAGGCTAGTCGAACCCCTTGGGGTGTCAAAGGTTTTTGCCGTCCGCAACGGGCTCGGCGGG
>DATKEE010000183.1:0-2593 GCA_035544555.1 Candidatus Methylomirabilota bacterium | reverse complement strand
TCTGCCTCACGGCGTCCCCGTCATATTCCGGCAACGGACTTCTGCCCTGATCGAAATATACGGGCATCTTCGTCATGGGTTCGATGCGCAGCGGGTTCGTGAGCCAGAGGTGAAAGAAGTCCCGGCGCAAGCGATCACCTGACAGGGCAAGATTGATTCCGGGCGCCTCGAAAACGGCGGTGGCTTCGAAGTCTCCCACGCCATGACACGCAATACAGGAGAACCCGCCATCCGACCCGGTCAGTTTGCGTCCGATTTCGGCGGCTTCACGGTCAATGGGCGGTTCGGTCGGCGTGACCGGAGGATAGCCGTGCTGCATCGCCAATCCTTCCGCGAGCAACGTGCCGCGTGTGGCAAAGGCCGGCATGCGCGCCTCCAGCCAGGGACGGGGTTTCTCGTCAATCTCCCCCCGAATGAACGGCCCGGCCCACTCGGGCTTCAGTTTGCCCCCCAGCAATTCCAACCTCGGAAATCCATCGAACTTCCCATGACAATCGGCGCAGTTGAGTCCAACCAGATTCCGGGCGGCGAATTCGCGCGGCACGTGCCGTGTCAACGATTCACGATCCGTGTTCGCGAACGCCCGCAACGCCGCGCGATCCTCCGCGCTCAGCGCGAAATGAGGAACGCGCGAACCGGAAACCGGCGATTCGGCAAGGCAACCACCGGCCCAGGCGGAGGCGTCGAGGCTCGCAAGCGGTTCGGCGGTGAATTGGTTTTCCATTTCCACACCGGCATGGCAGTTCAGGCAGCCGACACTTTGGATCAGCGCGCGACCGCGATCAACGGTGGCGGCGTCCCCGGCCAGGGTCGCATCGGGAACCGGGTCGGACTTCGTCCGCAACCAGGCGGCAAGGTCCGCGGCCTCGGTTTCACTCAGCTTGAAATCCGGCATCCGGATCCATTGGAAATGGGCGTCTGGATTGCGAAGAAAGGACTGGAGGGCACCCTCGGGAAACTTCCAGGCCACGTGTTCCAGGGAGACATTCTCCGGATCGCCGGGCTCTTCTCCGGGTGAATTGTGGCAGGCGGCACAATGGAGCGTCTCGAAGAGGCGGCCACCGGCATCCGCATCCCCATTGGACGGAGCCGCCGTTGCTCCGGGCGCCTTGAGCGTCGCGAGATAGGCGGCGACGGCACCGGCTTCTGTTGCGGCATCGGTTCCGTGAAAGAGGCGGGGCATTTCGGCCGTCGAGCGCTGTTCACCGGGATTCGCAATCCAGGCGGCCATCCAATGCGCGTTCCGACGCGAACCGATGCCTTCGAACGAGGGCGCGTCCATGGCGAGTTCGGGAATGGCCCGATCGGCCGGCGGTCCGGTGTGACAGTGGGCGCAACGATGATTGAGGATCAGTTCCCGTCCGCGTCGCACGCGTGTCCAGTGTCGTTCCCCTTCATCCGGGCGATGAGTGAGAACGGCGGCGGCGATGGGACCCAGGGTGGTTTCCTCGCCCTGCCACGAGAGACGGAGGAACGCGTCGCCCTGTCCCGGCTCCGCCCCAATGAACGTGGCGACAAGCGCGTTCGTGCCCTTGTTGAGACGGATCGGTTCGGTAAGTTCGGTGGTCCCATTCGTGGTGACGTCGAGGACGGACTGGCCATTGATCAGGAGTTGCAAATGGCCGTTGAGCTCCGCCTGAAACTGGAACTCACTCCTCAGTTCGACCGATACAAATCCCTCCCATGTGACCGTGACCGGCCGACCGCCTTCGAGGAAGGGGGTGGGAGCGGCGCCTTCAGGCAGATAATACCAGACATTGGAGGCGAGGGTGACATCCGATCCGCCTTCCCGCGCAAACCGCATGAGAAGGCCGGGTTCGAGGTCGGTTTGCGCGGGAGCGACGTCCGGGAGAACGATCACAGCGCACAATAGCAGGGCGCGGGTCAACGGGCGCCACCGTCCGGGCGGGAAGTTTAGCCGCCCGAAGGCAAACGCGAGGGATGATCGCCGGCGAGGAGTTGTTGATGCCATGACGAGTCGTTTCTGTCAGCGGGCGTGGGGTTTGTTGCGGTTGTCGGCGTCTCTCGGAAGTTGCCAATCCGTCCATTGCCCGCGGCTCATGCGCGGCGGCCGGGCACCGGGACGGACGCGACGTCAGAATTGTCCATGCGTGAAGGCGACCGTCCGCGCCCGGTCGGGGATGGCGTGAATGGTCTGAAGCGTTTCCTGGCGGATGCGGGTGCCGTCGTGCGCCTCGATGTTGAACTTGATCAGAAGCTGATCCACGGGCTGCAGATTCGGGACTTCCAATGTCACGATCCTGCCATCCGCGGAGAGGCGAGCCTTGCTGATTTGCAGCGTATCGCGCTCGCGCCGGTCGGGATTGGAGGGCGAAAGTTCCGGCGATCCGTAGGCCGAGGAGCGGCGGTAATTCCAATGTTGGGCAAAATAGTTTTCCGCATCGGTGGCCGACTCGAATTTCATGGGCTGGGTGAAGGTGAGGTGCAGGCCTTCCCGATCCACCTTCAGGTCCCGGACGCTATAGACGGGTTGGCCCGTGTAGCGGACTCGGTCGAATCCGGCTTCCCTGGCGGCATTGCTCTGCCAGCCGCGCAGGCCGGCGATGTAAAGCTGGCCGTCGCGGGGATGAAA
>DATKEE010000182.1:0-5975 GCA_035544555.1 Candidatus Methylomirabilota bacterium | reverse complement strand
CGTCCGCCGCGACGCCAAGAGTTACATAATCGCCGTCTTGTTCGCGGGCACCTTCCGCCACGACCACCAGGGTGAACTTTTTCCCCTGCGCTTCGCGCTCCGCGATCTTCGCGCAGACTGCCTCGTAGCGGAACGGAATCTCGGGAATCAGGATCACGTCACCGCCGCCCGCGATGCCCGAATGCGAGGCGATCCATCCTGCATACCGTCCCATGACCTCAAGCACCATAACCCGCTCGTGACTGGCCGCCGTCGTGCGCAACCGGTCCAGGGCATCCGTCGCGCAGGCCACGGCCGAATCGAACCCGAATGTGATCACCGTCGCCGCAAGGTCGTTGTCGATGGTCTTGGGCACACCCACCACCGGAATCCCGGCCTCGAACAACTGCTGCGCGATGCTCAGCGAACCGTCGCCCCCGACGCAGACGAGTGCGCGCAAGCCGAGTTCAAAAAAGTTGCGCCGGGTCTCCTCGATGATTTCCCCGGGCACCCGTCGCGCTTCCCCATGCCCCGTCTTCCCCGCGAAACGGCCCCGGTTTGAAGTGCCAAGGACCGTCCCTCCCAGGGTCAGCAACCCGTCCATTTGGTGGTAATCCAACACCCGGTATCGCGGCGATTCGAGAAGACCTTCGAATCCGCCCAGAATGCCCAAGGTTTCCCACCCTCGCTTCGCCGCCGCCTTGACGACCGCGCGAATCACCGCGTTCAAACCGGGACAGTCGCCTCCGCTCGTCAGAATACCGATGCGTTCGCTCATGCTTTGAAGCGCATTTAGCGTCGGCTCGCCAGGAATGTCAAAACACCTGCGTGATTGTCCCCGTCAACCCGGAACGCTATAGTTCCGCTCTGTTGCATCGACCCGGGCTGTCCGGGCGCGGAAGCTGCTAAACCCGCACCCCCAATCCGGCCACCGGAGAGCCGGATCGCTGATTATGAAACGAGCGCTCAAAATACTTCTGGCCCTGGTCGTTGTCGCCGCGCTGGGCTGGGCGGCCATCTACTTCATGGTCCCCCCGAAGCAGTCCATCCACGAGGCGGCCCGGGCAGGCGACGTCGAAATCGTCTCGAAATGGCTCCGTCGCGACTCGGCCCATGCCAACGCCCGGGACGGCGCGGGCCGGACGCCCCTCCATTACGCCGCCCTTTACGGCCGGACGAATGTCGCCAATGTGCTCCTCGCCGGGAAGGCCGACGCCAACCTGGGCGACCGCCATGGCATGACGGCCCTGCACTGCGCCGCCGATCAGGGGCGCGAAGCCACGGTCCGGCTGCTTCTCAGCAAGGGCACCTTCGCCCCGGCAGTGGACAATCAGGGCCGTACCGCCCTTCACTGGGCCGCCCATCGCGGGGATCCATCCACCGTTCAATTTCTCCTCGCCAACGGCCTCAAGGCGGGAGCGACGGATCACAACGGCTGGACCCCGCTCCATCTCGCGGTCGCGGGCGGTCATGCCCAGGTGATCGACGTTTTGCAGGAAAAAGGCGCGGCACTCGACATCTTCGCCGCGGCCGGATTGGGCCAGATGGATCGTGTCACCCGCCTGATCAATGAGGACTCCGCCCGGGTACACGCCATCGATCCCTATGGGGACACGCCGCTCCATTGGGCCGTCAGGCGCGAGCAACGGGAGGTCGCCGCCCTGTTGCTCAAGGAAAACGCGCGGCCCAACACGCTCAACCGATCGGAACTTTCGCCCTTTCACATTGCCATCGCGATCGGAAACCTCGACCTGGTCCAACTCCTCGTGACGAACGGCGGCGACGTGAATCTCCGGGGTCTCGATCAGATCACCCCGCTGCATCTGGCGGCCGCTTCGGGGCAGAGGGAAATCGTAGCCCTTCTTCTCGGACGGTCAGCGGACCCGCACGCGAGGGATCGCGCGAGCCACACCGCCCTCCACTTTGCCGTTGAACGGGATCACATCGGCATCGTCACAACGCTTCTCGACAAGGGAGTGGACGTGAATGCGCGCAATCAAAACGGCCTTCGCCCGCTTCAGCTTGCGAAGCAACACAATCACGAGGCGCTCGCCGAACTGTTGCAACGCCACGGCGCCAAGGAATGAGTCCCGAAACCTTGCCGCCCCCGAAATCCCGGCCACTCCCCCACCCAACCCGAAAAACCATTCCATGGGCCTTTTCAGCTCCCTCAAGGACCGCGTCGTCGAACCCCTCGCTCGCAGGAAGATCAACGAGCAACTCGACGGCATCGGCGAGTTGACGCGCTTTGAACTCGATTCTTCCAGGCATTCATTGACCGTGGAACTCCTCCTCAAGGGGGAATCCACCCCCATAATGGTTCGCGTCCTGAATTACGAACTCTCGACCGAGGAGGGCCGCACCTTCATTCGCGTCGGTTCCGTCGAAGCCTCCCGTGAATGGCTCACCGTGGCCGCCCGCCGGTTCCTCTCCGGCAAGCGATTCCCTGTTCCCGCCGCCGTGGCCATGGCTCTTTGATCAAGGTTCAGCGCGACGCCGTGTCCGCTCGGGCCCGGGCCGCATCCGCGGAACCGGGGTGGTTCTGCCCATTTGCACAAACCGGGCGCCGGTCTATCTTGGCGCCATGGAAGTCTCCGAAAACGTCAATTGTCCCTACTGCGGCCAGCGCTTCGAACTGGTCGTCGATACCAGTGTGGCCTCGCAAACATTCGATACCGACTGTGAGGTGTGCTGCCGGCCCCTCAAGGTGGTGGCGGAGTCCGAGCCCGGCAAAATTCTGAGCTTGGACGTCCAGGGCGAATAACCCAGAGTATCGCCCGCTTATGTCACCAACCACCGTGCTCTGGGTTTACATCGTCCTGCTGGTCGCGGGAGGCGTCGTCGGATTTCTCAAGGCCGGCAGCAGGATCTCCCTCGTCATGTCGCTGGTCTTTGCCGCCCTGCTCAGTCTGGATCCACTGGGCATCATCGACATCGATCATTACGCGGACATCCTCCTCATTGTGCTGAGCATCTTCTTCGGGATGCGCTTCGCCAAATCCAGGAAGTTCATGCCGGGCGGTCTCATGGCCATCCTTTCCATCGTCGCCCTGGCCCTCCGCCACGTTCGCTTCTGATTCCGCCGACCCGTTGGACGCCTCCCTCCCCATTCACAGGATTCGAGACGGAATCGTCGGCGCGCTGATTACCGGCAACCGCCTGGTGGTGGTCGCGCCGACCGGATCCGGAAAGACCACCCAGGTCCCCCAGATGGTGCTCGACGCCGGCCTCGCCGGTCAGGATCGCATCGTCATTCTGCAACCCCGCCGGGTCGCCGCCCGCACCGTGGCGGCGCGCGTCGCCTGGGAACGCAAGGGTCGCCTGGGCGGGGAGGTCGGTTATCAGGTCCGCTTTGAGGATCACACCTCCCTCGGCACGCGCATCTGCTTCATCACCGAGGGCATTCTGTTGCGCTGGCTTCAGGAGGATCCCGAATTGCGCGGCATCCGGGTTTTGATCTTCGATGAGTTCCACGAGCGAAACCTGCTCAGCGACGTCGCCCTCGCGCTGGCCAGGGAAATTCAACGCGTTCATCGGCCTGATTTGAAGATCGTGGTCATGTCCGCCACGCTCGATGCCGAACCCGTGGCGGCCTACCTCGACAATTGCCCCGTTCTGCAATCGGAATGTTCCATGTTCCCGGTCGAGGTGCGTTACCCCGAGCATGGCGACCGCCGTCCCATCACCGAACAGGCCGCCGACGCGGTGGAGACCATTCTTCAATCGGGTGAGGCGGGTGACATTCTCGTCTTCATGCCTGGGATGGGGGAGATACAATCCACCCTCAACGCGCTCCGGACCCTGCGCGCCCCGGAGCGGCTTGCGCTGATCCCATTGCACGGGGAACTGCCGCCGGAGGAACAGGACCGCGCCTTTCAACCGCACCCGGGCAGGAAGATCGTCGTCGCCACCAACGTGGCCGAAACCTCCGTCACCATTGACGGCATCCGTCACGTCGTGGACAGCGGACTGGCGCGGATCGCGCGTTACGATGCCGAACGCGGCATCGGCACCCTCGGCATCGAGGAGATCAGTCGCGCGTCGGCGGACCAGCGCAAAGGGCGGGCCGGCCGCACCGCCCCCGGCACTTGCCATCGGCTTTGGACCGAGAGCGGGCATCTCAATCGTCCGGAACGCCACACGCCGGAAATCCAGCGGAGCGATCTCGCCGAGGTGGTTCTGCTGTTGCATTCCCTCGGCATCCGGAACGCCGCCGCATTTGACTGGCTGGACAAGCCCGATCCCCAGGCCGTCGAACGCGCGGAAATCCTGCTCCGCACACTGGGCGCCCTCCAGCCTCGTGCCCCCCAACAAGCACCTCAGGGCAATGACAGTTCCGCCGGGCGGACGATTGGGGGCGCATCCGACGACCATGCAGCGGCACCCTCCGCGCGGGCACACGATGATCTCACACCGGTCGGCCGCCGGATGCTGCGTCTCCCGATGCATCCGCGCTTCGCACGCATGCTTGTCGAGGCCTCGCGTCACCAGTGTGTGCCCGCCGCGGCCATGTGCGCCGCCCTTGTGAGTGGACGCGATCTGATGATGCGATTGGGGCGGGACGACAAGTCCACTGCCGGGGCGCGTGAGTTGTTCGAGGGCAGCGCGCAATCGGACTTCCACACCCTCATGCGCGCGTGTCAGTTCGCGAAAAACCGCGGTTACAGCGTCGAGGCATGCCGGCGTTACGGCATCAACGCCCGGGCGGCGCGCGAAGTGGAACAGACCTTCCAACAATTCCTGCAGGTTGCGCGGAGGGAAGGCCTTCTCAATTCCAGCACTCCGGAGGTCGAGCCCGCCGCGGACGAGGGCGACGCCCTGCTCCGCTCGATCATGACCGGGTTCATCGATCAACTCTGCGTTCGCCGCGACCAGGGAACACTCGAATGTCATCTGACCGGCGCACGGACCGGCACCTTGATGCGCGAAAGCGTCGTCCAGAACTCCCCGCTGTTCGTGGCAGCCTCCATTCGCGAAGTCCCGTCACGCGGACGCGGCACGATCACCTTGCTGGGACTCGCCAGCCACGTGAGTCGCGAATGGATTCTCGAGACCTTTCCTGACCGGCTTCACACGACCCTCGAACATCTCTTCGACCGGGGACATCGCCGGGTGGCGGCGTTGAAGGTGGAGCGCTTCGAGGACCTCATCATGGCGCACGAACATCAGCGCGAACCCGATCCCGCGGCCGCCGGCCATTGCCTCGCGGACGCCTGGAACCGCGGCTGGTTCGAACTGCCAAAGTTCGATCACGACATCCGCCAGTTCATCGCCCGCTGCCATCTGGTTGCCGCGGCGATGCCGGACATCGAATTTCCCCGCTTCGACCGGGCGCGTCTGGTCGATTGTCTGGGGCGCGCCTTTGCCGGTCTGACCCTGGCCAAGGAGGCCCAGGCCGTTCCCCTGCGCGAGGCCGTCATCGGGGAGCTGGCGCCTGAACAGCGGGAATGGCTCGACGAACTCGCGCCCCGTTCCATTCCCTGGCCGGACGACCGGAAGGTGAAGCTGCTTTTCCCCGAGCCAACCGGGGAGGAGGAGGATGGGCCGGCGGAACCTGAAGCTCAGGTGAAGCTGCATGAATGCTTTTCGCTGCGCTCGCATCCCGTGATCTGCGAGGGACGGGTGCCGGTCAGGCTTTGGTTGTGCGCCCCCGACGGCAAAAGGCTCGATTCCACGACCGACTGGCCGGTGTTCAGGAAGACGCAATACCCGCGACTAAAATCCACTTTGCTGAAAAAATATCCCGGCGTCGGCTGGCTTTAACCAAAGGGGTCAGTCCTAAACATTGACACAACTCATGCTAGTGAGGTTGTGGGCGCGAGCTTTCCACCGCATTCCCGGCCCATCTTGTTGCCCCGGGTGTGATTAAAAGTGGGTGAGGTTAATTCCACAAGTGCAGCCATTGGCCGTTGGCCCGCAGCACACGCAGGTTGGCGATGCGGTCTGCGGTCTCGCTTAACCAGGCAGCTCCGGCTTTTTTCAACCGGGCCTGCAAT
>DATKEE010000181.1:0-3737 GCA_035544555.1 Candidatus Methylomirabilota bacterium | reverse complement strand
AATCTGGGGCTGCAATTTGGGATGCATGAGCACCGCCACGGCAGCCGGCGCGTCACGCTCGCGCAAGAGCTTGCCGTCGTTTCCACAGACCGGATGCGTGACGCGGTCCGGAGGCATCTATCGACGGCGAAGGCGGCCATTTGCACCGTCCGTCCAGAAACCGTGCCGGCCCGGGAGTGACGCAACCGGGGCGTATCAGACCGGGCGGGCACACATAGTGGTAGCGGACAAAAGCGTTCTTGCCCGCGTTCTCCCCTTGACATTCTACAGAAGAAAGCGCAGGAGTCTCTCCTGTAGAACGTCCAGAGGACGCGCGTATGGCGAAAGACAAAACCGACCTTCTCCAGGGCACGCTCGACATGCTCATTCTCAAATCACTCCAGCTTGGCCCCATGCACGGGTTCGGCATTTCGGTGCTGATCCGGCAAATGTCCAGGGAGGTGCTCCAGGTGGATCAGGGGTCGCTCTACCCCGCGCTGTATCGCCTGGTGGAACAGGGCTGGATTACCGCCGAATGGGGTGTTTCGGAAAACAACCGCAAGGCCAAATTCTACAAGCTCACCCCGGCGGGCCGGAAACAACTGCTCCAGGAAACCTCGAACTGGGAACGGCTATCGAACGCTATCAACCTGATTTTGAAAACAACTTGAGCATAAAGGATTCGTTCCATGTCGCACGGGGGAACCATTGCTGAAACCGACCGGTTGATTATCCGGCTTCTTTCCGAAGCGGACGTGCGAGCCATCGCCGGAATGTGGTGTGATGAAAAGGTCACGCGTTTTATGGGCGGACCGCGAAGTTTCGATAAGGTTGTCGCTTCACTCAAAGACGATCTTGCGCCTGTAATTCCACGTTCATTCGAACTATGGCCGGTCGAGGAGAAAGACACACGACAGGTGATCGGACAGTGCGGTCTGCTTCGGAAGCAGATCGGCGATCACACTGAGGTGGAGTTGATCTACGTGCTGGCGAGCGACTACTGGGGACGCGGTTACGCGACAGAGGCGGCGTCCGCCGTGCGTGATCACGGGCTTCAGAGACTGGGATGCAAGCGTCTTGTTTCACTAATCGCCCCTCAGAACGCGGCCTCGGAGCGGGTCGCCAGGAAAGTGGGCATGACCTTCGAGGCCGACACCATCCGTCCCAACGGCAAACGAATGCGGCTGTATGCCATCAGCACCTGACACGCAGTGAATCCATAACCATTGCGCACAAACCATGAGCTGGCTGCAAATCAAGTTTCGCTTCCGCGCGTTGTTCGCCAAGCGCAAGCTGGACGCGGAGATGAACGAAGAGATGCGTTCGCGCATTGAGATGCAAACGCAGGAGAACATTGCGAAGGCGCTGGACAGGTCCGTCAATGGAAACGCCGCGTGGACGATTTCGACCGGTTGGAACATGGGGCGATTATTCTCGGAACCGGGGATTTGCGCCGCCCGGCAGAATGTCGCGATCGCTGTAGATCTCCGGCTCCTCTTTGAGGAAATCGAAGGCGCCGCCCGCCTCCGCGAGGCGGGCGATTTGGGTGCCCGTCGGCTCATCCGGCTCGAGCACCAGCACGGCCAGCCGGGCGTGCGACGGCAGAGAGACGCCGGCCGGCAGTTTCAAGACGCCGTTCTCCTCCACCACTTCGATTGCCTTCATGCGGCCACCCTAGACCACCGCCGCCCGATTGCCAAGGTCCAACCGGCCCTCATGCACAAACCGATATGAACCGGCTCCGAAAACTTCAGTGCCACGCTGCTGGCGAGTCTGGTCCCCGCGTTGCGGGCCGCGAGGATCGATCCAATGGCGGCGCTGAGGCGCGAATAAACATTGACCCCCTTTGGAGGGTTACACGGTCAGATGGCGGCGGACGATGTCATCGTTGAGGTGGGTGATGGAGCCGTCGGCGACGATGGCGCCTCGGTCCATGATGTAGAACCGGTCCGCGACCGCGAGGCAGAAGTCCAGATATTGCTCGACCAGCAGGATGCTGATCCGGCCCTCTTGTTTGATCTTCAGAAGGCTCTCCCCGATGTGGTCGATGATGTTGGGCTGGATGCCCTCGGTGGGCTCGTCCAGGATGAGAATCTTCGGATCGGTCAGCAGGGCGCGGGCGATGGCGAGTTGCTGCTGCTGGCCGCCACTCAGCACGCCGCCCTTGCGCTGGAGCATTTCCTTCAGGATGGGAAAGAGGCCGAGCACACGATCGATCTGGCCGTTGGCCCGGGCTTTGTGGACCACGAGGCTGAGCTTCAGATTTTCCCAGACGGTGAGATGGGGGAAGATGTCGCGTCCCTGGGGAACGTAGCCGATTCCCAGGCGCGCGCGTTGATCCGGCTTGAGCGAACCGAGGTCCTGTCCCGCGAGGGTGACCGTGCCGGAGTGAACGCGAACCAGGCCGACCACTGCCTTGAGGGTCGTGGTCTTTCCAACCCCATTGCGGCCCATGCGGCAGACCAGGCTGTGCGCGGGGACCGAGAGATTGACCTCGCGGAGGACGCGCGAGCCGTCGTAGGCGACGGAGATGTTGTTCAGGTGCAACATGGGTTTTGTTCCGGTCGATTCAAACGCGATGGGTCCGCTCCGCGGGTTCCTTCCTGCGGCCGAGATAGACCTCGATAACGCGTTCGTCGTTCTGGACCTCGTCCACGGTGCCTTCGCGGAGGACGCTTCCCTGATGGAGGACGGTGACCTTGCGGGCGATCTGACGGACGAAGGTCATGTCGTGTTCGATGACGACGATGCTGTGCCGGCGTTCGAGACTGAGGAGGAGTTCGCCGGTCTTGCGGGTTTCCTCGTCGGTCATGCCGGCGGCGGGTTCGTCCACGAGGAGGAGTTTCGGGTTCTGGGCGAGGAGCATGCCGATCTCGAGCCATTGTTTCTGGCCGTGGGACAGCGCGCCGGCCTTGCGATCCGCGTGATCGGCGAGACCGACAGTGGCGAGGAGGTCCTGGATGCGGTCCCGTTGCGCGGCGGTGACCCTTGAGAAAAGGGTGCTCCAGACCGAGCGCGGCCCTTCGAGGGAAAGCCAGATGTTTTCCAGGACGGTGTGGTCGATGTACACCGACGGTGTCTGAAATTTGCGGCCGATGCCGAGCCGGTTGATTTGATATTCGTTCAGGCGGGTGAGGTCGGTCTTGAATCCGAACTCGATGGTGCCTTGATCGGGGCGGGTGCGCCCGGTGATGAGATCGAGCAGGGTGCTTTTGCCGGCGCCGTTGGGGCCGATGATGACGCGGAGTTCACCCTCGTCCATGTAGAAGTTCAGGTCGGAGATGGCCTTGAATCCGTCGAAGGTCTTGTGGACCCCTTCGAGCGATAGAATGAAATCCTTGTGGACCATGGTTCAATGAGTCCGTGGCCGGGCGGAATCGGCGGGGAGAATCGGGGATTCGGGTTTGGGAGGAAGCACACGGAGCTTGAGGGCGCGGAGTTGATCCGGGAGGCCGATGAGGCCTCGGGGCAAGAAGACGGTGACGAAGATGAAGAGGGCGCCAAGGATGTAGGGCCATTGTTCGGCGAAGGCGTGAGTGGAGTAGCTCTTGAGGGCGTTGACGCCGACGGCGCCCAGGATGGGGCCGAGCAGATTGCCGCGGCCGCCGACAGCGACCCAGACGACGGCTTCGAGTGATTTTTCGGGGGCCATTTCGCTGGGGTTGATGATGCCGGCCTGGGGAACGAACAGGGCGCCGCCGAGTCCGGAGATGACGGCGGCGACGACGAAGACGAAGAGCTTGAATTGGGCGGTGGCG
>DATKEE010000180.1:0-6747 GCA_035544555.1 Candidatus Methylomirabilota bacterium | reverse complement strand
CCGACCCGGCACGTTACGAATGTTGTTTGGAGTATGGACATTTCGCCGGCTCGACTTTGCCGCGAACTTTACCGCGAACTCTGCTTGTGTTTGTAACGTCACACGCCGAGTCGGGAGGTGAAGCCGATGTGGTCTCACCGGAAGCTCAAGGTCTGTGGCAAAAGCTTTGTCTGGAAGCCGCCCGGAGTGGATTCCACCCGTTCGCGGTAAAGATTGCGGTAAGGTTGGCGGTAAAGTTCGCGGTAAAGTTCAACCACCTGCCTTAAAAGTCATTCTTTCCTCGCTCCGGGGGAGACTGGCAGAGTGGGCGGGTTCAATTGACACCCAGAACGAATGAAAACCTGCGCAGCCTTCTGCATCCTGGCATTGACAATCCACGTGGCCCGACCGGCTGAGCTGCCGGCGCGTGACGGTCTCATTTTCCGGCTCAAGGCTTCGGCGCAAGCGGAGGCACGACAAGACGCGTCGTTGCCGCCCATCCAAAGTTTTCAACCGGTGGACATCGCGTTGGATACGTCCTCCGCCGGGCGGCGGGCGATGCAGGCGGTTGCGAGTCGGCGGCCCGAGTTTGTTTCGGATGGGAAGGCGGCCTATTTCAAATTTGACGGGCAGGACGACTTTCTGGGGTTCAGCGGGGCGGGGGAATCGGCTGCCGAACTGACCGTGTTCGTTCTCGCCGCTCCGCAGTCGAACCCCGGCACATTCTCCGGGATGTTTGCCGTGTCGTCCTCCGGGAGGAACGATTTCACGAGCGGGCTGAATCTGGACTTTGGTCCGACCGCCACCGACCGGCTCAGCGTGCTCAATGTGGAATCGGCCGGGGCGGGTGGATTTCAGGATCTGTTGGAGCCGGGATTCTTCAACGCGGCGGATCGTCCGTTTGGCGATTTCCATGTGTTCACGGTGCGGACCAAGCCCGGTGAAGCGGGAACGGAGGTGTTTCTCGACGGGTTCAAAGGGGGCGAACGGGATCGGGCCGAATCGACCATCGGACTGGATCAACTGTTGATCGGGGCGCGTTACTACTCGAACGATGGAAACCATCCGCCGCACGTGCAGGGGGCGTTTGACGGGGCGATTGCGGACGTACTGGTTTATGATCGGGCGCTGAGCGATGGGGAGCGGCGCGCGGTGGAGCAGGCGTTGTTGGCGGAGACGGTCGCGTTGCACGCGTTGTTGCGCGGGGCGGGCGGGCATGCGCTGGAGACGGTGGAGAATCCGCCTCCCGTGCAGATGCTGGTGCCCGGGTTCACGGTCGAGGAACTCCCGCTCAAGCTCCGGAACTTGAACAACGTTCGTTACCGTCACGACGGCACCCTGGTCGCGCTCGGTTATGACGGGAGGATTCATCTGCTGACCGACAGTGACGGGGACGGGCTGGAGGACACGAGCGAGGTGTATTGGGATCGGGAGACGATGCGCGGACCCATTGGGATGGCGCTGCTGGGAAAGGATGATCCGCGTGGAGAAGGGGTGATTGTTTCGAGCAAGGGCAAGGTGTCGCTTCTGCTGGACTCGGACCGGGATGGACGCGCGGAGGAGGAGCGGATTGTTGCGAGCGGGTGGCCGGAGGGATTTCAGAACGTGGACACGCTGGGGGTGGCGATCGATCCGGAGGACGGCTGGATTTACTTCGGGCTGGGTTGTGTGAATTTTGCCAACGCGTATCTGGTGGATCCGGCGACGGGGCGGGCGGGTTACGACATTGGGGACATCCGGGGAACGATTCAGCGGGTGAGCCCTGATTTTTCGAAGCAGGAAACCGTCGCCACGGGAGTGCGTTTCACATGCGCGCTGGCGTTCAACCGGCACGGGGATCTGTTCGCGACGGACCAGGAGGGGGCGACCTGGCTGCCGAACGGCAATCCCATGGACGAGCTGTTGCACATTCAGCCGGACAGACATTATGGGTTTCCGCCCCGTCATCCGAGGCATTTGCCGGATGTGATCGATCAGCCGGCGGTCATCGAGTTTGGGCCGCAACACCAGAGCACCGTGGGCCTGGTGTTCAATGAGGGCGTTCATGGCGGGCCGTCGTTTGGTCCCGCGCATTGGGAGGGGGACGCGCTGATCACCGGGCAGTCGCGAGGCAAGATCTGGCGGACGAGGCTGGCGAAAACGCCGCTGGGTTACGTGGCGCAAAACCATTTGATCGCGTGTCTTGGCCTGTTGACGGTGGACGCGTGTGTGAGTCCGCAAGGCGATCTGGTCGTGGTGTGTCACAGCGGGCCGCCCGACTGGGGAACGGGGCCGACGGGCGAAGGGAGGATTTTCAAGATACGCCATCGGAACCGCGAGTTGCCGCAGCCGGTCCTGGCGTGGGCGGCGCGTCCCGATGAGTTCCGGGTCGCATTTGATCGTCCTCTCGATCCCGCTGACTGGGCTGACGCGAAGGATAACGTGAGGATCGAGGCGGGGGATTACGTGAGCGCGGGGGATCGCTTCGAGGTTATGCGTCCCGGGTATCAGGTGGTGAGGGACCAGATGAACCAGCCGCGGCGCTGGGTGGACGTGCTGGGGCTCAGTTTGAGCGGGGATCGTCGAACGCTGGTCTTGCGGGTTCCGCGGCAGACGGAGCGGGTGAATTACGCCATCACCCTGCCGCTTCCGGAATCGTGGCGCGGAAACGACGGCATTCCGCAGCACCCGCAAATGGATGTGCAGGTCAGCCTCAACGGTCTCGCGGCGGGCGTGGTCACTGCGGACGGACGGGAATTGGATGGTGTTCTGCCGCATCCGTCCCTTGACGCGTCCGCCACGCTCGCGGCGGGCTCCGCGGAGCATGAGGCATTGATCGCGGCGGCGAAAACCGATGGGGCGAGCCTGGCGTTGAGCGGTTTGGTGGATGTGTCGAACCCATTTGTACCGGCGGTGCAGGAAGGATCGACCGTGGACTGGGACCAGGAGAGTGATGAGTTTGTCATGGCGCGGTTTGGAATTCGCAGCGATGACTCGACCGGGAAGGTTGTGGACCTGGGTGGGGAAGAGACTTCACGATTGAAGCGATTGGAGGAGGTTGTGGTGAGTCATCCGTCGTTGGCAGCGAATGGATTGTTGCTGGCGCGGGATGAGTTACGGCATCCGGTGACGACGGAGCGGGTGTTCGTGCCGTGGGCGGATGAGGTGGCGTCGCGGCAATCCACTGAACTTGCCCGGGAGCGGACGGATGTGAAGGGGGATTGGTTGCGGGGGCGAAGGTTGTATTTTGGGGAGGCGGGGTGTGTCACCTGTCATACGATCCGCGGGGAGGGGATGGCGCTTGGGCCGGACCTGTCGAATCTGATTCATCGGGATCGGGAGTCGGTGGTGCATGACATTCTTGAACCTTCGGCCACGATCAACCCGGATCAGACGGGGACGATGGTGACGCTTGAGAATGGCACCGTCCTCACAGGCATTGCGCGTTCGCTGGGGGCCGATCCGCTGGTCATCGCGCTGGCCGCCGGAGAGAAACTGGAGATTCCGCGGGCTCAAGTGAAGACGGTGGAAGCGATGGAGACTTCACTGATGCCGGCCGGGCTTGGGGCGGAATGGAGTGACGATCAGATGGAGGATCTTCTGACGTTCCTGTTGATCAATCCGCTGGAGCCGGCTCCCATCACGCGCACGGATCCGCCCGCGCCTCCGGCCCGCGGCCGGGACGAGGTGATGCGGGTGTTGGGATCGATTCCGACGGCTGGCGCGGGTGGGGCCGGGCCGTTGCGCATTCTGCTGTGCGCGGGACCGAAGGATCACGGACCCGACGAGCACGATTATCCGCTGTGGCTGGAGCGGTGGTCGCGCCTGCTGGCGCTCGGGGACAATGTGGTCGTGACGACGGCGATGGGATTTCCGACGGCGGAGCAGCTTGAAGGCGCGGATGTGGCGGTGTTTTACAATGCCAATCCGGGTTGGAGCCCCGCGCGGGCGGAGTTGCTGGACGCGTTTCATGAGCGGGGCGGGGGCGCCGTTTATATACACTATGCCGTCAACGGCGGTGAGGAGCCGGATGCCGTCGCCGAACGGGCGGGGCTCGCGTTCACGTTTGGCTCCCGATTCCGTCACGGCGAGTTTGATCTGGTGTTCACCCGACCCGATCATCCGATCACGCGGGGATTTCCGACGCTGCATTTCACCGACGAAACGTATTGGAACATGCGGGGGGACGTTTCACGACTGGAGGTGCTGGGCACGAGTGTGGAGGACAACGCGCCGCGTCCGGAGCTGTGGACTCTGGAACGCGGCCGGGGCCGGATCGTTGGGTGCATTCCCGGCCATTTCACGTGGACGTTCGACGATCCACTGTTTCGGGTGCTGGTGTTTCGCGGCATTTGCTGGGCTGCAAAGCAGGAGAATCCGGACCGCCTTGCGGAGTTGTCGTTCATCGGCGCGTGGGTTCGGCCGTGAGGGAAGGGTTCATGGCAACAAGCGAACGCGGTAGTAGCGGGTGGCTTCGGAAATCGCATCTTCCTTCGAGGCGGTCGTACCCGTGGCGTCCACATCGCCGGGCAGGTCGGTCCAGTCGGGGTCCGTGAGCGATGAGGCGGACTGGACGCGGTAACTGCGACCGGGAAACGAACGCCAGTTCAGCATCACGGTGTTGTCCGTCAGGTCGATTGATTGGATTTCGGGAGGTTCCAGCACGCCGGCCAGGAGACGAATGACACCATCGCTTTTGCTGAGCACGTGGATTTCCCCATCGGCACCGAGCGCCAACCGAATGTCCGCCCGTCCACGCCCATAAGGAACGCCATCCGGATCGTTTCCATTGGTGACATCGGCGCCGCCGGGAAGGGCGCCGCCGCCGGGAGCGGACCCGCCGCGTTCGGTGTATTCCCGGGCGACGATGTCGAACAGGCGGCGGTTGACGGGCCCCTGATCGGGGTCGTCGTAGGGGCTGTCGAAGACGACCTGGATTTCGTGAACCGTGGCGAGGCTCAGGCGGACATTGTCGTCCGCGGCCAGCAACTCATCGAGGTCGGCATAAAACAACCGGGCGGTGGTGATGTCGCCGAAGATGTATTTGCCGCGGAGGGAGGGCATGAGATTGCCGCGATAGACGAATCCGCTGGAGATGGCGTCGCCGTCATGGTGGCTGTATTGGGCGACAGGGTAATTGGGGGTGAAGGAGCGGCCGATTCCGTCCACGGTGAGCGTGTCGGGGTCGGGGAAGGGTTCGGGAGGATTGATCTGGCCGCCGGTGAGGCGGTTGTTGGCGCCGCCGATGAAGAGTTCCTCGGTGCCTTCCCGTTCGGCATAGCCGTAATTAATCCCGCGGTGGACGATGTTGACCTCCTCCCAGGAATGGAGGCCGATGTCGTTGACGAAGAGCGCGCCGGACTCCACGTCCCAGCTCACGCGATGGGGATTGCGAAAGCCGAGGGCGAAGATTTCCTTGTGCAGACCCGCCAGGGTCAAGCCTGCGAACGGGTTGGGATCGGGACCGGTGACGGGGATGCGATAGCGTCCGTTGGCGCTGAGTTCATCTTCCGGACGGAGGTCGATATCGGGTGTGATGCGAAGGATTTTTCCGGGAAGGGCGTCGAGACGCTGGGGGAGGGTGTGGCGGCTGTCGCTTTGTTCCCCGGCGCCGCCGTCGCCATTGGCGATGTAGAGGTTTCGGTAGTCGGGGTCGTCGGGGCCGGCCAGGGGATTGAAGATGAGGTCGCCCATCGGGTGGATGTTGCTGTTGAAGCCGACGCGGAGGAGTTCGCGGGCGGTGCCTTCGAAGGTGGCGTTTTCGATGTCGGTGTCCGTCCATTCCACGAGGACGGCCTGGCGGGGAAAGGAGGAACCGGCGGGTGGATTGATGACGGGAGTGACCGTGTAACCGGCGACATTGAATCCGGCGAGGTGGGTGTTGATGGGGACGGCGGATCCCGACAGGTTTGGGTCCTCGGAGTGCACGGTGTAAAAGCGGCCGTTGGCGGCGTATTCGGGATCGAACGCGAACGTGATCAGGCCGCCGGCATACCCGGGTTCGTTGTCGAACTTCGGGAAGACCGACTGGAAGTTGATGTAAGGGGTGAACTGGAGGTCGTCTGCGGTCAGGATATAGAGATTCCGGTTGAGGTCGTTGACGAAGACGCGGGAGGTGGAGGAGGGGGCGCCGAGTGGTTCAGGGCGGAGGAAGTTGACGCGAGCCAGTTGGTTTGCGAAGTCCGGCGGGGGCGAGAAGTTGGAGATGGACCCTCCGCGCCGGGACAGGGGCAGCCGGACATAATCGGTGAGCCAGACGGTGGTGCCGTCCCTGGAGATTTCAGGTCCGTCGGGATAGCCTTCGGCGGCGTGGAGATGAATGGGGACGGCTGCGAGGAGGAGGCAGGCCATGACGGGGAACAGAAAGCCGGGGCGAAGGAGGAGCGGTCTGGCGATGATCCTGCGAGGGGAAAGGAGATGGTTCATGATTCACTGGAATGCCCTCCTGTGTACCGGCTTCCGGATGGCGCGGACAGATTTTTTTGGTTCGTCATCGGATTGGGGATGACCCGACCGCGTAGGTCCGCAGCCTTTCCCGGTTCCATATTCTGCCGTCCATGTGCGAAAGCCTTTACTGGACAAATGCTAAAGGCAGGCGCAGTTTCCCAATGCAGTCTTAAAAGGCGGCAAATTGGCAGCCTAATCAAATGTTGAACTAAACCGCTTCGCGGGGAGTCTTCGCGGTGTCTTCTGAGGAGAGTTGGGTTTTCTGACGGGATGAGTTTCCGGAGAGTGGCGGCGTATGTCACCACTACGCCAACAACTCCTCCAGGAACTGGTCTTGCGCGG
>DATKEE010000179.1:0-4349 GCA_035544555.1 Candidatus Methylomirabilota bacterium | reverse complement strand
GTTCGTGGCGAAAGGGCGCGACGGGAAGACCGACATCTGGGGCATCCTCAACCGCCCCGCCGGCTTTGATCCTGACGGGTCCTACCCGGTCATCGAGGACATCTACGCCGGTCCGCAAGGTTCGTTCGTTCCCAAGTCCTTCAGTTCGCGATCCCGGTATGAATCGCTGACTGATCTTGGATTCGTCGTGGTCGAGATGGACGGCATGGGCACCGCCAACCGATCCAAGGCATTTCACGATGTCTGCTGGAAGAACCTGAAGGACGCGGGCTTCCCGGATCGCATCCTGTGGCATCAGGCCGTCGCGAAAAAGTATTCCTGGTACGATCTCGACCGGTTGGGCGTTTATGGGAATTCCGCCGGCGGACAGAACGCGGGCGGGGCCGTCCTGTTCCATCCGGATTTTTACAAGGTCGCCGTCGCCTCGTGCGGCTGCCACGACAACCGCATGGACAAGGCCTCCTGGAACGAACAATGGATGGGCTATCCCGTCGGCCCCCATTACTCCGAAAGCTCGAACATCGACAACGCCCACCGGCTCCGCGGCAAACTCTTCCTGATCGTCGGCGAATTGGACAGCAACGTGCCCCCCGAATCGACCCTCCGATTTGCGGACGCCCTGATCAAAGCCGGCAAGGACTTTGATCTCCTCGTGATTCCTGGCGGCGGACACGGCATGGGCAGCTACGGGCGCCGTCGCATGGAGGATTACTTCGTGCGCCACCTGCTCGGCCAGGATCCCCCCGACCGCAACGCCCCGACCAAAGGGGTCAGTCAATAGTATCGTGCTTTTTTTGGCCGGGCGCCGGAGCAGGTGGATGCGCTCACCCCGGTTGAATGGCCGCAGCTTGAAATCGCCGAAGTCGAGATCCGTTACGTGTTACGATTCGTCCGAACCCCTGGCCCCCTGCTTATGAAACCAATTCGCCTGCTGGCACTGCTGTTACTGCTACCCGTCGCACTTTCACAAGCCGCCCCCGCCGAAAACCTCCCCCCCGTCATCCCTCCTCCCGAGACGTTCTTCCAACTCGTCGATGACGACGACCGGGACGTCGCCCGCGGGTTCTACCGGAAGTATATCGACGTGAAAGGACTGCCCGTGGTGGCGGCTGCCGAAGTCGCGGATGCCGCCCTGCAGCGCACCTACTCCATAGTCACGCACATGCTTGCCGGCCGCCCGGACATCCTCGAAGCCATGGCCGCGGACGGCATGTATCTCATCATCATCGGCAAGGATCAGGTCTATACCGACATGCCCGAATACCGGAACCACCCCAATCCGGAATTCCAGAACGAACGGGTGCGCGGCACCGGCGGGCGTCCCACCAGCTTCGGTGAGGAGAACCTCCTCAGCCTGCCCATCGACCGCTACGACGACGAAAGCATCGGTGTGCACGAATTCTGTCATACGATCGACGGCACCCTGCGCCGCATGGACCCCGGATGGCGCGACCAGCGCAACGCCGCCTATCGACGCGCCATGGACCGCGGTCTCTGGCATCTCTCCTACGCGGCCACCAACCCGGGCGAATTCTGGGCCGAAGTCTGCCAGTCCTACTTCGATTGCAATCGCGTCAACAACTACAACCACGGACCCATCGGCACCCGCGAACAACTCAAGCTCTACGACCCCGACACCTACGACTTGGTTCATCGCATCTTCAACCTCCGTCCCGACCAGGACTGGCGCTACACCTACGTCCAGGAACTCCCGAACATCATTGCTCCACCGGCGAAATTCGGCATTGACCCTTATGACACAAAATTCACCTACGCGCGTGCAATGCCCGTCGTCGGGCGCGAAGCCGGCGATGAAGCGCTGCTCAAGGCCAACGACACCATCCGGAAGATGTTCCCCTATCGCCACGACATCCTGAAGGCCTTGATCAACGACGGCGTGAAACTCGTGGTACTTGGGAGCAACGAAAGCATCGCCGACCTCCCCGAATACGCCGCACTGGCCGACAAATCCTCCATCGATCCACTCGCCCGAATTCTGGAGTATCGCGCTGACCTCAAAACACTCGTAGTCGGCGAGGAGAATGTTCTCGGCGATCCGCGCGCCCCGCTTGTTGGCGATCATCAGGTCATCCGCGTCTTCGCCACCGCGCTTCATCAGGTGACAGCCACCCGGCCGGTCGATCCCGACTGGGACAATCGCGGACACGCCATCCAGCAGTATGAACTGCGCGTGGAACGACTGGACGTGCGATTCGACGAAAAGCTGAAGGCGCTGCATGACTCGGCGCTGGACTCCGGCAAATGGAACGGCACCACGGCTGTGAACGACCGCGTCTCCTACTGGGCGGAAGGGGTGCTGGCCTACTTCGACGCCCAGGGCCAGGACGCCGCGCCCCCGGATTCCCCGCATCCCATCACCACGCGGGAGGCGTTGAAGGCGTATGATCCGGGACTGTTCGATCTCGTGCGCGAAACCATGGCCTACGAGGGACGCGTGGACTGGCGCTTCACACCCCACCGACATTGACCCGGTACCCGCGCCTGACCGGGTTCCGATTTAAAGCCGCTCCACCGGCGGGCGGCTCAAAGCGTCCCGATAGACCGCCAGGTACTCCGCAATAGTCGCCTCCCACGAAAAATCCGCCAGCATCGCGTTGCCCCGCATGTAGTCGAGCAGCGCGGGCGACTGGAACAGCACGAGCCCCTTGCGAATCGCGCGCGCCAGAGCCCGCACGGAATACTCGTCAAACTTGATTCCATTCGCCCGCTCCGCGCTCTCGGTCAAATCGACCACCGAATCGTCCAGTCCCCCGGTTCGCCGCACGATCGGAATCGTGCCGTATCGCAGGCTGTACATCTGATTCAGCCCGCAAGGCTCGAACCGCGACGGCATCAGAAAGAAATCGCACCCGGCCTCGATCCGATGCGACAACCCCTGGTCGTAGCCGATCCGGATTCCCACCTTGCCCGGATGCCGCCGCGCCAGATCGCGATAGGCCTGCTCGTAGTCGGTCGCCCCGCTTCCCAGCAATACGAACTGCATGTCCGCCGCCAGCATTTCCTCCAGCGCGCCGAGCTGGATGTCCACGCCCTTCTGTTCCGCCAGCCGTGAGATGGTGCCGAACACCGGGACACCGGCCCGTTGGGGCAGTCCGAATTCACGCTGCAGTTCCGCTTTCTGCAGCGCCTTGCCCGCGAGATCCTCGAGCGAATACTCGTGACGCAGATTGGGATTCTCCGTCGTGTTCCATTCCTCGTAATCCACGCCGTTCAGGATGCCCCGCAACACGTCCTGCCGACGGCGCAACACCCCGTCCAGTCCGCACCCGAACGCCTCCGTCGTGATTTCGCGCGCGTACCGCGGGCTGACCGTCGTGATCGCGTCCGAATACACGATCCCCGCCTTCAAGCAATTCATCTGGCCGTAATATTCCATTCCCTCGGGATGAAGATGCACCGGTGGCAGGTTGGTCAGCGCGTAGGCCGCGGCCGGAAACACCCCTTGAAACGCAAGATTGTGAATCGTCAACACCGTCCGCAGATGCGTGCCCACCCCCTTCAGTTTGCGGCGATTCAACAACAACACCGGCGCCAATGCCGCCTGCCAGTCGTGCACGTGCGCCAGATCGAAGGACTCCGCGGACTCGAGCGCCAGATGCGCCACGCTTTTGGCGAAGAAGACGAACCGTTCCGCGTTGTCGGGATGGTCCAGCCCGCCCCGCTGATACAGTCCCTCCCTTTGATAGAATCCCGGCTGATCCACGAACCACACCTCCAAACCCCGCTCCAAAGGAAGCCGGTAAATCCCCGCCCGAACACGGTCCGCGCCCAGCGGCAGTTCGAACGGCTTCCCCATGGGCGTCAATCCGGGGAACTTCTCCCGAATTCCCGCATAGAGCGGAGTCACCAGACGGACGTTCTGACCGGCCCGCGCCAGCGCCTTTCCCAGGGCCGCCACCATGTCGGCGAGCCCGCCGGTTTTTGAGAAGGGATGAATTTCACTGCTGGCGAGAAGAATGTTCATGGAAGCTTCGTCCGTCCGATCCCGCGTCCCCGCAGCCGCTCCGCCTCATCCCGGCCCGGTCCGTTCAGCCGGAGATGCGATCCGTCCCCAGATAACGCTCGAGCGCATCGGGCAGTCTCAGGCTGCCATCCGGCTGCTGGCAGGTCTCGATCAAGGCGACGAACAGGCGGGCCAGCGCGGTGCCGCTCCCGTTGAGGATGTGTGGCAATCTATTTTCCCCGGATTGCGATTTGAAGCGCAAATTCATCCGGCGCGCCTGAAAATCCTCGCAGTTCGAGCAGCTCGACACCTCGAGGTACTGCGCCTGTCCCGGCGCCCACACCTCGATGTCATAGGTCTTCGCGCTCGCGAACCCCAGGTCGCC